>NZ_DAISHT010000002.1:37463-65233 GCF_036822375.1 Pseudoxanthobacter sp.
CTGGCAATGCGGGCAACGCGCTGGCCCGGCATCCGAATGTGGCCGACCGGCCGGCAGGCGTGAACCGGCCGCCGGGCAGCCTGAAGCCGGGCGGCGCGGTGACCGACCACAACAACGGCCCGGCCAAGATCAACCGGCCGGCCAGCATGCCGAAGCCCGGCGGGCGCATCGACCAGCGGCCGAAGGTGCCTTCCGGTCTTGGCGAGGTCCGCAAGGGCCGGACCGCGCAACTGCATTCGGCACGCGGCGCCGCCGCGCGCGGCGGCGGGCAACGCGCCCTGCCGCACCGCCCGGCCGGCGGCGGCAAGCCCCATGTCCGCGCCGGCGCCAGACGGCCGTGAAACCGGGGGAAACGATGATGTCAGGCTCTCTGTCCCGCCGCCTTCTCGCCCTTGCGATCTCCGGCACGCTCGCCGCCGGCCTTGTCGCGCAGGGCGCCCCGGCTTTTGCACAGGCGCTTCCCGGCTATGCCGCCAGCCAGCCGGCACCGGACTTTCCCGACGCAGCTGCGGCGGTCGGGGCCTTCAGGACCGTCCTTGCCGGCGACGATTTCGACGGGCTTGCGCGGCTGCTCGGGCTCGATCCCGCCAGACTGCGCGCCAGCGAAGGCGTGATGGACACCTTCGCAAAGATGCGGGCCGGCGCCGGCGAGCGGCTGGAGGTCGAGGATCTGAGCGCCGGTCGCAAGGTGATCGATATCGGCCGCGATCTGTGGCCGCTGCCGTTTCCGCTGGTGAAGAAGGCCGACGGCCGGTGGGCGTTCGACACCGGCGCCGGTCTCGACGAGATCGAGAACCGGCGCATCGGCGAGAACGAGCTCGAAGTGATCGCCACGCTGCGCGCCTATGTCGATGCGCAGAAGCTCTATGGCTCGGCCGATCACGACGGCGACGGCGTGCCGGAGTTCGCCCAGAAGCTCATCAGTTCGCCCGGCAAGACCGACGGGCTCTACTGGCCGCCCGGTCAGGGCGACGGCGACAGCCCGGCCGGCGCCGCAATCGATGCCGGAACGCTGGAGAAAAGCCGCCATGGCGCGGGTTATTTCGGCTACCGCTTCCGCATTCTGCGCGGTCAGGGCAGCCATGTGGCCGGCGGCTGGTACGATTACGTCATCAACGGCAACATGATCGCCGGCTTCGGCCTCATCGCCTGGCCGGTTCGCTATGGCGAAACCGGCGTCCACACCTTCATGGTCAATCAGGCCGGCATCGTTTACGAGAAAGATCTGGGCCCCGATACCGCGCGCGTCGTCAAGAAAATCCGCCGCTTCGATCCGAACGGCAGCTGGACCGTATCGGAGAACTAGGATGACGGACCGATGATGTTTGCCGCGCTTGTCAGCATCAAGCTGGCCATGGCGACGCTGATCATGTCGATCGGCATGGGGTCATCCCTTGCAGACGTGACTTACCTTCTGCGGCGGCCGGCCCTGCTGGCGCGCTCTCTGGTGGCCATGTATGTGCTTGTGCCGCTGGTGACATTCGCGATGGTCGAGCTGCTGCCGCTCGGCACCGGCGTCAAGGCCGCGCTGCTGGTGCTGGCGGTTTCGGCCGGAGCACCCCTGCTGCCGCGCAAGCTGCAGGAGTTCGGCGACAGTGCCTACGGGTTCAGCCTCGTCATCGTCTCCTCGCTGCTGGCGATTGTGCTGACACCGCTGTGGGTGGCCCTGCTCGCCCGCTATTTCGGCGTCGCCGCCGAGCTTTCATGGCGGGCGGCGGCATCGGCGATCAGCATCGCCTTCCTCGCGCCGCTGGTGGCGGGCATGGGGCTCGGCGCGCTTTTTCCGGCCTTCACGGCACATTGGGCAACCCGGCTTTCGACACTGGCCGCTGTGGTGCTGGCCGTGGCGAGCGCCGTGCTGCTGGCCGGCAACTGGCAGGTGCTGGCGGGCATAAGGCCGCTGGGAATCGTGGCGCTGCTGGCCACCATGACGATCGCGCTCGCCATCGGCCACCTCAGCGGCGGGCCGGACGAGGGCGACCGGACCACGCTGGCCATTGCCTGCTCGACCCGCCACCTCGGCATCGCCGTCATCATCGCCACGACCTTTCAGGGGCCGCGGACCATCGTCATTCTCGCCAGCTATGTGATCGCCTCGACGCTGGTCTCAGTTCCCTATCTTCGCTGGCGGCGCAGAAGGTGCGCCGCATCGCGACACGACAGCACCAGACCGGCCCCGGCCGCACCCGACAACGCCACGCCGAAGACCTGACCCGGTTGCAGCAAGCCGAAAGTCTGCCGCCCCGCAGGCCTGCGGGACAGCTACACCCTGCCGGGTTGCCTTATAAAAACCGCACAACCTGAAAACACAGTGCCTCTGATTCAACGCGCTTAACCGACGGACATCGTGGCATGGAACTGCTTGCAATCATTGCAGACAGGAGCATTTTCCTTTTCGGCGTCATGCTTTTCGCACTGCAGACGGGCAGCTACGTACTGGGCCTCCGCATGGGGCGCCGGCACAGAAGGCGGGGGGATGCCGTCGAGTCGGTCGGGGTTGTGGTCAGCGGCATGCTGGCACTGCTGGCCTTCGTTCTGGCACTCACGCTTTCCTTCGCAAACGCGCGCTACAACGAACGTCAGGCCGGAAGCCTGAGCGAAGCCAGTTCGCTTGCAACGGCATGGCTGCGCGCCAAGGCTGTCGGCGGGCCGGACGGAGAGGCGATCGCCGGGCTTCTGCAGGACTATACGCGGGTCCGGACCGAGTACGTCCGTGCGGCACGGGATGACAGCATCATCAGCGGCTTCAACCAGCAGACAGCCGCTCTGCAGTCAGCCATCTGGACGCGTCTCATCAAAATTGTGCATGAACGCACCGATCCGGTCGCCGACAGCCTGATGGTGTCCCTCAATAACGCCTTCGATGCCAGCACCGCCGAACGGTTTGCATTCGACTTCCGTCTTCCTGAGCAAATGTTCTGGCTGCTCATGACGCTGACAATGGTCAGCATGGCCTGTCTGGGTTTTCAGCTCGGCCTTTCCGGTGAACCGCCCCGCATTCTGGTTGCGCTGCTTATTCTCGTGTGGACCAGCGTTATCGTCAATATACTGGACCTCGCCTCCGGCCGGCTCGGCAATCTGCGCGCCGTGACGGCCCCCTATGAGTGGACCCTCAGGGGATTTGACACCGGCCTTAGCGGCGCCGCCGCCGGAAAGCCCTGACCGTTATCCATCCATCGGCGGGGCTGCCCGCAGGCAGGCGGCCGGCAGCCCCGCAAACCGTCAGGATGCGGTCCAGCCGCCGTCCAGCATCAGGGCGCTGCCGGTCGTCAGAGAAGCCGCATCGCAGGCGAGATAAAGCGCGGCCGCGGCCACCTCCGCGGGCTGGCCGATGCGGCCGAGCGGGATCTTCGTCAGAACCTCGTTCAGAAACGCGGGATCGCGGAAATAGCCCTCCGTCATCGGCGTTTCGATGAAGGTGGGGCAAATGGTGTTGACCCGGATGCCATGGGGCGCCAGTTCCAGCGCCAGTGCTTTGGTAAATCCCTCCAGCCCCCATTTCGATGCGCAGTAAAGGGTGCGGTTCCGCGCCCCGACATGGCCCATCTGCGACGACATGTTGATCACCGAACCGCGCCGCCCCTCCGCGACCATGCGGGCCGTCACCGCCTTTGCCGCAAAGATGGCGCTGCGCAGATTGAGGTTCACCACCGCGTCGTAGTCGTCCTCCGTCACCTCCGACAGCGGCTTGGGCCGGTTGGCACCGGCATTGTTGACGAACACATCGAAGGCCGGCCGGGCGGCGATCAGCGCTGCAAAGCCCGGCACGTCGGTCACGTCGGCGCACAGCGCCTCGGCCTTCAGGCCCCCGGCGCGCAGGCTGGCAGCGGCGGCCTCGGTTTCGGCGGCGCCGCGGGCGGCGAGCGTCACCGCCGCCCCCGCAGCCGCCAGCGTGCCGGCGATGGCCAGGCCGATGCCGCGGCTGCCGCCCGTCACCAGCGCCCGGCGCCCGTCCAGCCGGAACAACGGCAGCGCCGCGCTCATTCGGCCGCCTCCCCATAGGGCACGTTCTTGTGGCCATAGCGGCGCACGCGCACATTGCACTGCTCGGCATGGCCGACGAAGCCTTCCAGCAGGCAGAGACGTGAGCCGTATTCGCCAACCAGCGTGGCCGCCTCGTCGCTGACGATCTTCTGATAGCTGTGCGTCTTCAGGAACTTGCCAACCCACAGGCCGCCGGTATAGCGCCCGGCCCGCCGGGTCGGCAGGGTGTGGTTCGTGCCGATCACCTTATCGCCGTTGGCAACATTGGTGCGCGGGCCCAGAAACAGCGCGCCATAGGCGTTCATGTTGGCCAGATACCAGTCGTCGCGGTCGGTCATGACCTGAACGTGCTCGGAGGCGATTTCGTTGGCCACCTGCAACATCTCGTCATGGGTATCGCAGACGATGATCTCGCCATAATCGGCCCACGAGCGGGCCGCCGTGTCGGTGGTAGGCAGGATCGCCAGCAGGCGGTCGATCTCCGCCTGTGTGCTCTCGGCAAGGCGCCGGCTGTTGGTGATGAGAACGGCGGGCGAGTTGTAGCCATGTTCGGCCTGCCCGAGCAGGTCGGTGGCGCAGAGTTCGCCGTCGACGGTGTCGTCGGCAATGACCATGGTCTCGGTCGGGCCCGCGAACAGATCGATGCCGACCCGGCCATAGAGCTGCCGCTTGGCTTCCGCCACGAAGGCGTTGCCGGGGCCGACCAGCATATCCACCGGGGCGATGGTCTGCGTGCCGAGCGCCATGGCGCCGATGGCCTGAATGCCGCCGAGCACATAGATCTCATGGGCACCGCCAAGATGCATGGCGGCGATGACCGCCGGGTTCGGCTCGCCGCGGAACGGCGGTGTGGCGGCGGCGATGCGCGGCACGCCGGCAACCGATGCCGTGAGCACCGACATGTGTGCCGAGGCGACCATGGGGAACTTGCCGCCGGGAATGTAGCAGCCGACCGACTGCACCGGGATGTTGCGGTGGCCGAGGATGACGCCCGGCAGGGTCTCGATTTCGATATCCGTCATCGAGGCGCGCTGCGCTTCGGCAAAGCGGCGCACCTGAGCCTGCGCGAAGCGGATATCGTCCATGTCGCGCGCCGAAACGCGCGCCATCAGCGCCTCGATCTCGCCGGGGCTGAGGCGGAAGGCCGGGGGGCTGTAGCGGTCGAACTTCTCCGACAGGGCGCGCACCGCCGCATCGCCGCGGCTTTCGATATCGGCCAGAATGGCCTCCACGGTCTCGCGGACCTTGCGGTCGTCCTGCGAGCGTTCCTCGGTCGGCTTGCCACGCTTCAGGTAGCTTATGGCCATGATGATGGTCCTTGTCTGTTCGCGTCGGTAATCGGACGGGAGGGCGGAAACGCCGCCTCAGGACGCGCTCTCGCCTGCCTTCCGGAAGGCGGCGAGGCGCACCAGCACCCGGTCGCGCCAGGCACGGCGGGCGGCGAGTTCATCGGCCGGCAGCGCGGCCCGGCGCTCGTCGTCTGCCCGGCGGATGGTTTCCGCCGGCCACGCACGCGGCGTGCGGCTCTGCGCCATGCCGTAATAAAGACCCCCGAGACGGCGGGCATAATCGGCGATGCCGCCCGGCGCGTTCAGGTCGATGGTTTCAAATGGTCCCATGAAAGACCAGCGCAGGCCCAGCCCGCAGGACACGGTGGCATCGATATCGGCGAGGGTGGCGAAGCCGTCGTCATAAAGCGCCCAGGCCTCGTTCAGCAGCGCCCCCTGCAGCCGGTTCAGAATGAAGCCGTCGATCTCGCGGCTGAGGCTGACCGGCACCTGCCCGACGGCCGCCATCAGGGCGCGCGCCTCGCCGGCCACCGCCGCATCGGTCCACGGTGCCGGCACCAGTTCAACCACCGGCACCAGATGGGGCGGATTGACCGGATGGGCGATCAGGAACCGGCTGCGGTTCACGCAGCCTTCCGTGAAGCGCGAAGCCGGAATGCCCGACGACGACGACCCCACGATCGCAAGCGGATCCATCGCCGCGTCGATGGCGAGACAGACCGCGGTCTTGGTCTCCACCGTCTCGAACACGGATTCCTGAATATAGCCGGCGCCGGCCACCGCATCGGCGAGGGTGTCGAACACGGCAATGCGCGCGACGACGGCCTCCGCGTCGCCGATCAGGCCGGCAGCGGCCAGTTCGGCGGCGCTCTCGCGCGCCCACGGCAGAATACGCGCGCGGATATCGGCGGAAGGATCGAACACGCGCACCGCGTGGCCGGCGCGCGCAAACACCAGCGCCCAGCCCGAGCCCACCAGCCCGGCCCCGACGATGGCGATTGTGGGGGATTGCGTGCTCATGCTGTCACCCGCGAGGTCTCGCCGTCGGCAAGGCAGATTTCGGTGATGCGCAGGCCTTCGGCGGTGATGCGCGAGGGGAAGGTGTCGCGCAGGCGCTCTTCGTGCACAGGAATGATGCGGTGCGAGTCGTAGCCGACCTGCTGCATCATCTGTTCGGTCGCCAGCACCAGATTGGTCTGACTGCCCACCGCCAGGCCGACCGGCGTGTAGACTTCCTTCTCATCCACCGCACCGCCCGGGCCATGGATATTGTCGAACACATAGACCAGATCGCCGGCGAGCACCCATGTGTCGTCGGAAGGGTTGCGCCCGTCGTTGCGCACGCTGACCCACATCGAACCCCAGGTGTGGCTGTCGTCGGCCGGGTGCAGATCGATGCCCGGCAGCACGTTCTCAAGCGCGCCGTTGACCGTGACCAGCCGCTTCTGCCGGGCCAGATCGACGCCGCGCACGATGTCGCCGGGATCGACGGCAACCATCATCCAGCGCAGCCGGTCGGGCAGCGACATAGCCCACACCCACTTCGCGATCTCGCGCTCCTGAATATAGAAGCGGGCATTGGGAAAGTCGGCGACATTGCCGAAGTGATCGAAGTGCGCATGGGAGATGAAGCAGGTGTCGACATCTTCCGGCGCGAGGCCGATCTCGCCGAGCACCACGCGCGGGCTGCGCCAGTTGACGACGCCGAAGCGGTCCCCCAGCACCTTGCCATAGTCTCTGTCGCTGTAGCCGACATCGACCATCGCAACATGCCCGCGTCCCTTGATGACGACATAGCAATAGGGCAGCTTCAGAAAGCCCTGATTGTGTGCGCCATAGAGCACGCCGCTCTTATGATATTCAGGCACGAACGAATATTCGCACACCCAGATCGAGTAATCCGACACGGTTGTTTCCTCCGTCTTGATTTTCTTGTCTTTTTTCAGCGCCCGCAGGAGCAGCAGGCGTGCGTCATGTCCACCATCTCCAGTCCGGCCCGCGGGGCACTCGCGGCGCTGAGATGGGCATAGGCGCGGCGCACGAGGCGGGCGATGGCATCGAAGGCGGCCTCGTTGTCGCCGCGCGGCCGGATCTGCGGGAACGTTCCCAGCGCCCGGCCTGAAAAAACATGGGCCGCCTCGATCTGCGCACGGTGGGCGGCGAGCGCCGGCGGCGCAGTGAGCCGGCCAAGGCGCCCGGCCGCTGCCGACCAGCGCCGGCGGCAGCTTTCCAGTTCGTCCAGGCCTGCCACGTCGGCCGATCCCGTCAGCTGGGCGAGGATGGCAAGCCCGGCGATCTGGCCCACGATCCGGCGCAGGTCTTCGTAGAGCGGCCGGCACTCGTCGGCATAGGCCGCTGCGGCGGCACTGCCCAGCGCAGCGGCCATCTGCGCGGGGTCCGGCACCGCTGCCGGCAGCACGCCGTCATCGGCGACGAGATCGCAGTCCGGGCGATGCACGGTGGTCAGGCGGGTGAAAAGCTGTTGTGTCGGCATCGTCATCCTGCCCTTTCCGTGCGGGCGCGCATGGTGTTGCGGTCCACGAAGCGCCCCGGCGGCAGGCGCAGCACCCGCGGTGCCAGCTGGTGATCGAGCGCCAGTTCCCGCGCGAGCGATACGGTTGCCGCCATCATGCCGGCCAGCGGCTGGGCAACGGTCGTCAGCGCGTGCGAGGGCCAGCCGGCCATGGTGATGTCGTCGAAGCCGACGACGGAGATATCATCCGGCACGCGCAGCGCCCCGCCCTCCTGCACACCGGCGATGAAGCCGATGGCCACGATGTCGTTGGCGCAGAACACGCCGTCGATGTCGCGATGGTCGCGCGCCACGGCAAGGCCGGCGGCATAGCCGGCCTCGTAGCTGAAGCGCCCCGCTTCCACCACCAGCGGCTCTGCAATGCCGCGCTCCATCGCCCGTCCGCAGAACCCCTTCTGCCGCTCGACATTGGTGGAGGCCCCGGGAAAGGCGGAGATATAGGCGAGCCGGCGGTGGCCGCTGTCGATCAGCCGGTCGGCCACCAGCCGTCCGCCGGCCTCGTTATCGCAGGTCACGCCGAAGCCGAGGCCATCGGCGGAAAGGCGGTTGAAGAAGATGCAGGGGGCCTGCGCCCGTTCGCACTTCTCGCGGGCGTGAGAAGCGAGATTGGCGGCCAGCACGATCATCAGATCGGGCTGATAGGTCAGCAGCAGGTCGACCGCGTCGTCGGTCTTGTCCGGCTGGTTGGCGGCGGCGAGCATCACGTTCATGCCCGCTTCCTGCAGCATCGCCGTCATCTCGGTCATGACCTCCGGATAGAACGGATTGGTCAGGTCGGAAACGACCATGCCGACGATCTGGGTCTTCTTGGTGATCAGGCTCTGGGCGAACGGGTTGGGCCGGTAGCCCAGTTCCGCGGCCCGCTCCAGAACGATGCGGCGGGTCTCCGTGGCAATGATCGCCTCTGGATAAAAGGCACGCGATACGGTGGACACCGACATGCCCAGATCGCGGGCGAGATCCTTGACGGTTACTCTGTGTGCCTTGGCGCGCTTCTGCTCGGTCAATGCCAGGGTCCTCCGTTGCCGCCGCCGATTGTGCGCGAACCCGCGCGGATTCGCCTGCGGCGTTTCTTTACCCGCCCTCCGGCGGATGCGCGCAGGCCGTGCCGTCTCCGCCGCCCGCGGGGTAGCCCCGTGGGCGGCAGGCGCCGGTCAGGGCTTCACGGTCGGCTGAACCTTCGTCAGCTTGTAGAGATCGGCGGGCGCCTCGCAGTCGCCGCAGTTGATGCCGGGCACGTTGCCGGCGCGCGGCACGTCGGCGGGAAGCGGCTGGATGGTCGCGCCCGCAACCGGCGTGCCGTTCAGGGCGGAATCGATGGTCAGCTCCGGCAGCAGCACCGGGTTCAGAACCTCCGTCACGAACGAGGACGGCACGCGATCCTTCGGGAAGGCATTGCAGCCGTTCTCGAATTTGTCGCCGGCGCACACCTTGACCTGATCGGCCGGCACCCACGGCAGCGGATATTCGATGTTCATCGGCTTCAGCTCGCGCTTGCCGGTGAGGATCTCCATCATCAGCTTGAAGGCATAGCCCGACTGCGCCGGCGGCGAGCCGGCCGAAACGCCGGTCAGGCCCTTGGCCTTCATCTCCGGATCGGCGAGCGCGAGGCGGAAGCCGTTGGAGTTTTCGCCCGTAACCGGCACCAGCTTGCCGCCCTTATCGAGCAGGGCCTGAACCGCACCGTATTCGCCAGCCTGCGCCCAGATGCCATCGACATCGGGATGAGCCGCCAGCGCCTTGGCGGTTTCCTGCTGCGTGGTGCGATCGTCCCAGTAGGAATAATATTCCGAGACGACCTCAATGCCGGGATACTGAGCAAAGATATGCTTGGCGCCGTCGGTGTGGCGCTGGTCGACCGAGTTACCGGGCACGCCGCGCGACAGGAAGATCTTGCCCTTGCCGCCCAGTTCGTTCACCAGCGCCTGCGCGGAGTTCTCGCCGAAGCCGGAGGAAAGGTAGCTGACGTTGTAAGCGCAGTCTTCGGTGACGGTGGCATCGTACATGAAGAACAGCACGCCCTCCTCGCAACCGCGGCGGATGGTGCGGTTGAGCGCGGTCGACGAAATCGGAAAGCTGATGATACCGTCGGCACCGTCGTCGATCATGCTTTCATAGGCGGAAATCTGCGCCTGCGGATCGGCACCGGAGATGACCTCGATCAGCTCCACGTTGTCCTTATAGGGCGGCGTGGCAGCCAGCGCCTTGACGATGTTGGCAGCTTCCGATTGCCAGGCGTTGCCTGAATAGCTGAGGCTCAGATAGATCTTGTACTTCTGGCCGTCTTCCTTTTTGCCGGCGGCCGCGGCCGGGTGGGCGAGCGCCAGCGCGGCGGCGGCGGTCAGTGCCACGGCGGCGGCGGTGGCCCTCAGTGTCCTGAACAGGGAATTCCGGGCATGCATGGTCGTTTCCTCCCTAAGGGGACCGGTTTTCGGTCTTCTGTGATGGGTCGGGATTTCAGCGCAGCAACGCGCTGAGCTTCTGGAAGAGTTCATCGCGCAGCAGCAGCAGGGCGGTCAGCACGATGGCGCCCTCGATGATGGTGCGCAGGCCGAACTCAAGGCCGATGGCGGAAATGATGGTGCCGAGCGTGGTCAGCAGGATCGCCCCGCCGACGGTGCCCAGAAAGGTGCCGCGGCCGCCGAGGATCGACGATCCGCCGATCACCACCGCCGCCACCGAGGGCAGCAGGTAGCTGTCGCCCATGCGCAGCGTCGCGCCGTTGGAATAGCCCACCAGCATGATGCCGACGAAGCCCGCGCAGACCGCGCTGATGACATAAGGCAGGATGCGCATGGCGGTGACGGGAACGCCGGCAATGCGGGCCGCTTCCACATTGGTGCCGATGGCATAGAGATAGCGGCCGAACACGGTGCGGCTCTGGAACAGCCAGCCGAGCAGAATGAAGGCCACCAGAAACACCACCGGCGCCGGCAGGCCAAGGACATGCCCCTTCATGAGCGCCAGCGCCATTTCCGGCGCCGCGCCACGCGGCGTGCCCCGGGTGTAGCCGAGCAGCAGCGACGAGACGATGATCGACATCGCCAGCGTCATGATGAACGGCGGTACCCGCAGCCACACGATGCCCGCGGCGGAAAGCAGCCCCACGCCGGCGCAGACCAGCAGCACCGCCGGCAGCAGATACCACGCCGACGGGTCGCTCTGGCCGGCCCAGTTCGTGGCCAGAATGCCGCCGAGGGTGGCCAGCGCCGGCAGCGAGAGATCCAGACCGCCGGTGAGGATGACGAGACCCTGACCGAACGACAGCACCACGAGGAAGGAGCCGAGCACGAGAACGGTTTCCACCTGCGACCATGAGCCGAGCGCCGGGCTGATGAAGCGCGCGCCCAGCAGCATCGCCACGCAGAGCCCGGCAACGGCGACGGTGCTGACGGTTTCGCGGCTGATGCCGGCGCTGCGCCGGGTATCGCCGGCCTGCGCGAACGCGCCCTTGCCGGCCTGCGACATCTCGTTGGACAAGGTCATTTTCCCTCTCCGATCCGCGTGAGAAGACCGCTGAAGACCACCGCCGCAATCAGCACGACGCCCTGGAACAGGCCGGTGTAGAAAGACGAAACGCCGCTGGAGAACAGCACCTTCTGCAGCAGGGTCAGCGTTGCCGCGCCCATGAGCGAGGCGAACAGCCCGCCGCGGCCGCCGTTGAGCGACGTGCCGCCCAGCGCCACCGCCGCAAAGGCGAGCAGCAGCAGCGGTGCGCCGGAGGTGGGGTTGCCGGTGGCGGTCTGCGCGCTCAGCATCAGACCGGCGAGGCCATAGAGCAGGCCGGCGCCGACATAGGCGAGAAACCGCGTCCGCCGCACGTTGATGCCGGACAGGGCGGCGGCGGATTCGTCGGCGCCGATGGCATAGAACGCCACCCCCAGATCGGTGCGCCGCACGAGGAGCCACAGCCCGGCCACCGCCGCCATCACCAGCCCGGAGACCGGCAGTACGCGCCACAGGCGGTCCGTCAGTTCATCGGCGATCCAGCCGGCAACCGATCCGCCCGGCGCGTTGAGAATGACGAGGGCGATGCCCTGACACACGATCATGGTCGCCAGCGTGGCCGCGATGGATTGCAGGCGCAGATAGGCGACGAGCCAGCCGTTGACGGCACCCGCCGCCCCGCCGATGGCCAGACAGATGAGCAGCGACACCAGCGCGCCGCCGGGCCCGCCCAGCGGATGGACCGCCAGAACCACGTTGCAGACCGAGATGACGCCGGCCAGCGACAGATCGAACCCGCGCGTCAGCACCACCAGCGTCTGTCCGGCGGCGGCAAGGGCCAGCGGCGCGGTGTTGTTGAGCAGGGCCGCGATGGCATAGCTCGTCAGCGCCTTGGGCTGCTGCCACGCATAGAGCCCGTAAAGCAGGGCATAGATGAGGACGATCATGCCCGCGCCCTGCGTGAGCTGCCAGAGCCGCGTCAGGCGCGGCGCGCCGGCCGGCCGGGCAGGCGCGGGGGCAGCGGGGGCCATATCTGCAGCGCTCATTGGACCCGTTCCCGTTTCGCGTCTTCGCCGGCGCCGTGGCCGACCATGGCCGCCACCAGCGGCTGCTCTGCGATTTCCGCCCCCGCGAAACTGCGGAAGATGCGGCCGCCATAAAGAACGAGGCAGCGGTCGGCGATCTGCACGATCTCGGGCAGTTCGGAGGAATAGAACAGCACCGAGCCGCCGGCGTCGGCAAAGGCGCGGATGGCGGCGTAGATCGCCTCCTTGGTGCCGACATCGACCCCCCGCGTGGGATCGAACAGCAGCAGGGTGCGGGCGCCGGTGGCCAGCGTGCGCGCCATGAGGGCCTTCTGCTGGTTGCCGCCGGAAAGATCGCCGATGGCAAAGGACAGGTAGCGCTGGCTGAGATCGACCTTGCGGGCCGCCTCCAGCGCCGCCTTTTCCTCGCGCCGGCGGCTGACGAGACCGAGACGGGAGATGCGCGGCAGGAACGGCAGAACCACGTTGGTGGCCGCGCTCAGGCCGGCAAGAATGCCCTCCGTCTTGCGCTCTTCCGGCAGGTAGCTGATGCCGCTGCCACAGCGCAGGGCCGCGCGCGGGCTGGAAAACGACGCCGCCGCTCCGTCCACCCGGATCGCACCGCCGCGGGGCGTCTCCAGCCCCGCCAGCAGGCGGAACAGTCCGCGCTGCCCCTGCCCTTCCAGGGCCGCCACCCCCAGCACCTCGCCGGCATCGAGGCGGAACGACACGTCGTGCAGCCCGTGGCCGCTGAGGCCTTCCGTCGTCAGGCGCGCGGCACCGGCCGGCCGGGCGGGCGCCTGCGGGCGGCGGGTCTGGGTCACCCGGTGGCCGACCATCATTTCGAAAATGTCGGCATCGCTGGCGTTCGCCAGACCGACACTGGCAATGGAACGGCCGTTGCGCAGCACCGTGGCGGTGGTGCAGATGGCGCGCACCTCGGCCAGCCGGTGGGAGATGTAGAGGATGGCCACGCCGCGGGCGCGGGCGGTCTCGATCTGGCCGAACAGCCAGTCCGTCTCCGCCAGTGCCGCGGTCGGCTCGTCGAGAATGAGAACGCGGCCGGCGGCCGCGATGGCGCGGGCAATCTCGATGCGCTGACGTTCGGCCAGCGGCAGGGCAGAGACGACCGCCCCGGCATCGATCCGCTCAAGGCCGTACCGGGCCAGAATTTCACGGCCCCGCTCCAGAACGCGGCGGCGGGAGATGAGACCGCCGGCCGCTTTGGCAAGGCGCGGCAACTGGAAGTTCTGCGCCACCGTCAGATTGGGAACGAGGCTGAGTTCCTGAAAGGCGGTGGCGACCTGATGGCTGCGGGCCTCCAGAATCGAGCGCGGCGCATAGGAGGCACCGTGCAGGTGCAGCGATCCGCGATCGGGCTGCACGGCACCGGTGAGAATGCGCACCAGCGTGGACTTGCCGGCACCGTTCTCGCCAAGCAGCGCATGCACCTCGCCGGCGCGCAACCCGATGTCTGCATGCTCAAGAGCCACCGTCGCGCCGTAAGACTTGCTCACGCCCGACGCCCGCAACTCGCGCAACGGCCCCGGCCCGGCACCGCTGGCGGTGCAGCCTTTCGCGTCCGTCATTCGATTTCCTCCCTTGTACCCCGATCCGCCCGTCTTGATGGGAGCGTTCTCAGAGAACGTTATCTTTTTGACTGCCGATGCCGGAACCGTCAAGCGGCCGGACCGGAAAATCGTCGCTGCAGCGCAGGAAGACGACGGCCGATGACTGATACTCGATTGATTTTGAAGAGACTTTTGAGCCGCAAAAATCGGCGCTCAGCCGGCAACACCGCCGGCGGCCAGCAACGCACGGATGTGGTCCGGCCCGCCGAACCCGCCGGAGCGGGAAACCAGCCGGCGGCCGTGGAAGAATCCGCCCCGGATGCGCGCCACCGGCACGCCGGGTCCGACCTCTCCGGTGCAGACAAGGGCGGCCGCGCCGCTCCAGCCGAGAACGGTGGAGAGCGTATCGCCGCCGATCACCAGCAGCGCACCATCGTCCTGCAGGCGCAGCCGCGCCATGGCCGCGCGCAGGCGCCCCCGTGTCTCGTCCGCGGTGGCGCTGTCCGGAACCGGATCGACCAGCAGCGGACGGGCGACGGACGCGCACAGTTCGCCATCCTCCGGCGCCGGCCACGCCACGCCGGCAAGGGCGGCCACCTGCTGCCGGGTGGCCGGGTGCGATGTGCCGGTCACGACGAGGCAGACCGGCGGGCAGCCCTGCAGCGGCGAGGCCCCGGCCAGTGCCCGGGCGAGGCCGCCGCTGCCGGCCCACAACTTTGACGGGTAGCCGGCGTGACCGGCGGCCAGCGCGGCAAGATCGGCCGCCGTGGCCGCATCGGCCACCCGCACACGGTGGCGGCCGGCGGGTTCGCACGCCTCCGGCCCTGCGGCGCAGCCGGCGGCGACAAGGCCGGCAACGATATCGGCCGGTCCCTGCCCGCCCCCGGCGGCGGCCGGGGCCGCGCGCAGCAACCGGCCGCCGCGCACGATCCGGCCCATCTGCGGAAAGGCGGGCGTAAAGAGGCAGTCCTCAAACCCGCCCCAGCGCATCATGGCCGCGGTCTCGGCAAACGGATGGCCGCGCAGCAGACTGTCGATCTTCTTGAACCACAGCCGCGCGGGCTGCCGGCCCAGCGCCGACAGCGTGGCCTGCACCCGGCAAACCGCCGTGGCAGCATCGCAATCGCGGCTCTCGGTGGTCAGACTGACGGCAGCCGCGGGCGGCAGGTTCTGCGGCCGGAGGGGAATCAGGACCGGCCGCTGCGGCCCGGCAAACGGCGCTGCGGCATCCAGCGCACCGGTCAGATCATCGGCCACAATGCAGAGCGCGCGCATGATCAGGGCTCGCCGCCGGCAACCACCACGCTGGCCCCTGTCGCCGCCAGCGCTTCCAGCGCGGAAACCGCGATGCCGGCATCGGTGATGATGGTGCCGAACGCCGCCGGGGTGGCGAAGGCACAGAACACCCGCGAGAAGAACTTGCCGCTGTCGGCCACCAGCACCGTCCGGCGGGCCGCGGCCATCATCGCGCGTTTCAGTTCGGCCAGTTCGAGGCTGCCGTCGGAGACGACCGCCTCGTCGATGGCGTGTGTGCCGATGAAAGCCAGATCGCAGCGCAGCCGGGTGAGGCATTCCACCGTGCGGGCGCCCCAGATGGTGGCCGATCCCGGCCGGATGTGCCCTTCCGGCACATGAACCGTGACATGGCGTACCTGCGCCAGCGCGCCGGCAATCGACAGATCGTTGGTGACGGCGGTGAACGGCACGGCACGGGCCAGCGCTGCGGCTGCCACCGCGGCAACCGTGCTGCCGCTGTCGAACAGCACACTCTGCCCGGGCGCGATCAGCAGGGCGGCCTCCCGCGCGATCGCCGCCTTCGCCGGTTCGGCGACGGCGCGGGCAATCTGCGGGTCCATTTCGAAGGCCGTCTTCGCCGACAGCATCGCACCGCCGCGCGTACGCTCCAGAACCCCGCTCTCGCACAGCGCATCGACATCGCGGCGCACGGTGGAGAGCGACGTGCCGGTCGCCTCCGCCAGTTCGGTCAGGCTTGCCGCCTCCGCCAGCCGGAGGTGCTCGACGATCTTCGCGTGGCGTCTGGCCGGCAGCATGCGGGCTCCCCTTTTGGCAGGGCGTTCATTTCCTGTCAGATTATTCCATATTGACTCACATGATGTCAGAATGGAAGTAATATCGCTTCAAATATGATCAACACGCGTCATCCGGAGGATGTCATGTCTGCGCCATGCCTTGCCCTTTCCATCGGCGATCCGGCCGGTATCGGGCCGGAGATTGCCCTGCGGGCGGCGGCGATGCTGCAGGAGCGGCTCAGCGCGGGAACGTTCTCGCTGGCGCTCGTGGGCGATGCCGGCACGCTGGCGGCAACGGCGGCCGCGCTGTCGCTGCCGCTTCCGCCCCGCGCCGGCACGGCCGGGCGGACCGGGGCCTTCATCGTGCCCACGCCGCCACCGGCCGGCCGCATCGAAACCGGCCGGATCAGCGCCGCAGCGGGCGAGCAGGCCTATCTGGCGGTGGCCGAAGCGGTGCGCATGGCGATGGCCGGCGAGGCGGTCGGCATCGTCACCGGCCCCATCAGCAAGGAGGCGCTGCACCTTGCCGGCCACTCTTTCGCCGGCCACACCGAGTTGCTGGCCGCCCTGACCGGCGCGCCGGACAGCGCAATGCTGCTGGCCCACGGCGCCTTCCGCGTTTCGCACGTCACCACCCACTGCGCGCTGGAAGACGTGCCCCGCCGCGCCACCGCGCAGCGCATCCGCCGCGTCGTCACGCTCACCGACGCCACGCTGCGCGTCATGGGGCTGGCGCAGCCGCGCATCGCCATCGCAGCCCTCAACCCCCATTGCGGCGAGGGCGGGCTGTTCGGGCGGCACGATATCGATGTCACGACACCGCTGGTGGCCGAAATGCGCGCCGAGGGCTTCAATGTCAGCGGTCCGGTGCCGGGCGATACGGTGTTCATCGGCCTGCGCGGCGGGCGTTACGACGCCGTCGTGGCCATGTATCACGATCAGGGCCACATCCCGGTCAAACTGCTGGGCTTTCAGGTCGATCCGGCCAGCGGCAAATGGACGGCGCTGAGTGGCGTCAACGTCACCATGGGGCTGCCGATCTGGCGCAGTTCGGTCGACCACGGCACCGCATTCGACATCGCCGGCCGCGGCATTGCCGATGCCACCAGCCTGGTCGAGGCCATAGACATGGGCCTGCAACTGGCGCGCGGCCGCAGCACGCCCGGCTGATCCCGCCGGCCGCCTCTCACGCCTCCGGCGGCAGGGTCGCCAGCAGGCTCGCCGGGTCGCCGCCCAGGCGGCGGATGAGCGGTGTGACGGTGGAGGTGATGTGCGCGGCCATCAGCCGGGCGGCCAGCACCTCGTCGCCCGCCTCGATGGGGGCGAGCAGCGGCACATGCTCCTCGGCAATGGCGCCGGCATCCTGCTGGCCTTCGTTGTCGAGGGCGATGGCCATCAGCAGCCGCCCTTCCATGGTGTGGAAGAGCTGGGCAATCAGCGCGTTGCCGCTTTCGCGGCAGATTTCGGCATGGAATTCCAGCTCGTGGCGGGAAACGGCCGCCGGGTCTCCCCGGCGGGCGGCCTCCGCCATGGCTGCGATCTGGCGCCGGAGCCCGGCGGTCTTCATGCGGCGGCGGGTGGCAAGCCGGATCGCGGTCGCCTCCAGCGACAGGCGCACATTGTAGAGATCGATCACGGCCTGCGCATCCATCTCCGCCACGGTGGCGCCGATGCGCGGGCGCTCGTCGACCAGACCGTCTTCCACCAGCCGGCGCATGGCCTCGCGCACCGGTGCGCGGCTGATGCCGAAACGCTTGGCAAGCTGCACCTCGACCAGCCGCGTGCCCATGGCAAAGCGGCCGGAAACGATCATCTCGCGGATCTGCTCGTAGACCTGATCGCCGAGCCGGGCATGACTGAGCGGCGCAATGCCGGCCGTCTCAAGGCCACCGCCATCTGCCTCCGCCATGGTGCAATTCTCCCTGCCCGTCCGCTTGTACGGTCCGCCGCCGTGCGCCGCAGTCTCTGTGCCGCAAATCGCTGCACCACAAGTCTCTCAGTCGCAGTCTCTCAATAGCGCGCTTTTTCCGCGAGTCGACCGCGCCATCTTGGCCCGCCCGAAAAAATTTGTCGACTGACGCCTGTCGGCTGTCGACAGAATGCAAAATGCGCTCTACGGTCCGGTCATGCGAACGGACGCGCCGGCACAGCCCGGCACGGCCAGCGGGACGAGAGAAGGTGAGCGAGCCATGCAGAGGCTGCTGCAGACGGGACTGAACGCAGGCGAGGCCGACGGCCCGAAGGTGGTCGGCGGCGAGGGCGTGCATTTCCTCATGTCCGACGGGCGGCGGCTGATCGACGGCAGTTCCACCGGCGGCCCGCTGGGCCACCGCCACCCGGCCATGCTGGAAGCGCTGCGCAAGGCTGTGGAAGTGGCCCCCGTCGTCAGCGAAGGCTGGTACTGGGAAGAGCGCGAGAAGGCGGCCGAGGAGCTGATCGACATCGCCTTTGCCGGCGAGCACGGATGGGTCGGCGGCGTGCGCTTCTTCCTCTCCGGCAGCGAGGCCAACGATCAGGCGCTGGCGCTGGCGCAGGCCCTGACCGGCCGCACCGCCCTTGCCACCCGCGAGCGCGCCTATCACGGCCTTGCCGGCCTGTCGCGCGCTGTCACCACCCAGCCGCAGTGGCACGGCGGGCTTTCCATCCTGTCCGGCGGTGTGCGCCCGGCCCCGGTTCCCTTCGCCGTGCGCCAGCTTCCCGCGCCGGAAGGGGCCCGCTTCGGCCGCCCGAAGGCGCCGCGGCCGGCGGCCGAGCTGCTGGCGGGCGCGCAGGAAACCCTGTCCGATGCCGCCGCCGTCATCCTCGATTACACGCAGGGCGGCCTCTATTACGACCCCGCCTATCAGGATACCGCCGCACAGGCCGCCCGCGCGGCCGGCGCGCTGTGGATCGCCGACGAAGTGGTGACCGGCCTTGGCCGCTCCGGCCGCTGGTTCGCCTTTCAGGGCGCGCAGAGCCGGCCGGACATGGTTACCCTCGGCAAGCCGCTTGCCGGCGGCGCGGCGCCGTGCGGCGCAGTGGTGCTGTCGCGCGATCTGGTGGCCGAACTCGGCGGCAAGAGCTGGCAGAGCTACAGCACCTTCCGCGGCCATCCGCTGATGATTGCCGCCACCCGCGCCTATCTGGCCACGGTGGTGCGCGAGAACCTGCTGGACCGGGTGCAGAGGCTTGAGGCCATCGTGGCGCGGCGCATGGCGGAAATCGCGGCCCGCCATCCCGCCGTCGTGCGCATCGACGGCCGCGGCCTGCACTGGACCATCGAACTGGAGGGCCCCGACTGGCGCAACTGGCGGGCCGACACCACGCAGACGCCGCTGGCCTCCGCCATCTCCGACCGCGCCAGGGAAGCCGGGGCCCTCATCGGCACCAGCGGCGAACAGACCTCGCTGTTCCTCGCCCCGGCCCTGATCATTTCCGAGGCCGACCTCGGCCGCCTGCTCGATGCCCTCGACTACGGCCTTGAGGCGGCAGCCTGACGCAACGCAGCGGCGCGAAGCGGATTTGAGCGCGAAACGGTTCTGAACGGATTTTTGGCGATGTACCGGATTTCAGTCGATACGGGCGGCACCTTCACCGACGTTCTGGTGACCGATGCAGCCGGGCGCTACACCATCGGCAAGGCGCTCACCACCCACGAGCGCATTTTCAACGGCATGCGCGAGGCGCTGGGCGTGGCGGCCGCCACGCTCGGCCTCACCGCGGCAGAGCTTCTGCAGCAGACCGCGCTCTTCACCTACGGCACCACCCGCGCCACCAACGCCACCGTGACCGGCAAGACCGCCAGAACGGCGCTGCTGGTGACGGAAGGCTTTCCCGACGTTCTGGTGCTGCGCGAGGGCGGGCGGGCCAATGCCCACGACTTCACCCGCGACTTTCCCGCCCCCTACATTCCCCGCCGCTTCACCTTCGAGGTTCCCGGCCGCATCCGCGCCGACGGTTCGGTGTCGCGCCCGTTCGGCGAGGCGGCTGCCCGCCATGTTCTGGAGCGCCTGAAAGCGAAGGCCTTCGAGGCGGTTGCCGTCTCGTTCCTGTGGTCGGTCGCCAACCCCGCCCATGAGGAGCGCATGGGCGAACTCATCTCCGAAATGCTGCCCGGCGTGCCGTTCACCCTGTCGCACCGCCTCCTGCCGGTGGTGCGCGAATATCGCCGCGCTTCCGCCACCGCCATCGATGCCTCGCTGAAGCCGCTGATGCAGGCCCACCTCAAGGGACTGGAAGAGGATCTGCGCGCCTCCGGCTATCGCAACGACATTCTCGTCTCCACCACCGTCGGCGGGGTGATGCTGATCGACGAACTGGTCTGCGCGCCGATCCACACCGTCAAGTCCGGCCCGGCCATGGCGCCGGTCGCGGCCGCCACTTTCAGCGCGGTCGAGGAACTGGGCGACAACGTCATCGTCTGCGATACCGGCGGCACCACGTTCGATGTCGGTCTGGTGCGCGACGGTCAGCTCACCTACAGCCGCGACACCTGGCTCGGCGGACTGTGGACCGGCCACCTGCTCGGCATCTCGTCGGTGGATATCCGCTCGCTCGGCGCCGGCGGCGGCTCCATCGGCTGGCTCGACGACGGCGGCCTGCTGCGCGTCGGCCCGCAATCGGCCGGCTCTTCGCCGGGCCCGGCCTGCTACGGCCGCGGCGGCACCGCGCCGACCGTGTCGGATGCAGCCTGCGTGCTGGGCTGGTTCAACCCGGATGCCTTCCTCGGCGGCCGCATGACGCTGGATGTGGAGGCCGCCCGCCGTGCCGTCGGCGGCCTTGCGGCCCGCATCGGCCGCAGCATCGAGGAAACCGCCTATGCGATGATCACCATCGCCAGCGAACTGATGATCAAGGCCATCCACGAGGTGACCATTGCCGAGGGTGTGAACCCGCGCGAAAGCACCATCGTCGCCGGCGGCGGGGCGGCCGGCATCAACATCCTGCCGATTGCGCGCGAACTGGGCTGCGAACAGGTCATCCTGCCGCGGGCGGCCTCCGCCCTGTCCGCCGCCGGTATGCAGTTCGCCGATATCGTGAAGGAAGAGACGGCAACCGCCATCACCACTTCCGACCGCTTCGACTTTGCCGGCGCCACCGCTGCACTGGCGGCCCTGAAGGCCCGGCTGGAAACCTTTCTCGCCACGCTCGGGCCGGAGGCCCGCAGCCGCGCGCGCTTCGAGGCCTTCGCGGAAGCTCGCTATCCGGGGCAGGTCTGGCAGCTCGACACGCCCGTGCCCGGCAACGCCGTGGCCGATGCCGACGGGCTCGCCGCCCTCGTCGCCGCGTTCCATCAGGTTCACGAGCGTGTGTTCGCGGTGACGGATCCCGGCAGCCCGGTGGAGTTCGTCAACTGGAAGATGCGGCTGACGGTGGCTCTGGCGGCGCGGGCCGAAAACCCGGCCGCCGAAGGCCCGGCCGGCGATACGCCGGCCGCCTGCGCCACGCGCCGCTGCTTCTTCGAGGGCGGCATCGCCCATGAGACGCCGGTCTATCGCGGCGCGGATCTGAAGCCCGGCCACCATGTGGAAGGGCCGGCCATCGTGGAGGAGCCGACGACCACCCTCGTCGTCTATCCCGGCACGGCGGCCACCGTCAGCCCGCGCGGCAATTATCTCCTGTCCTTCTCCCGGTGAAACGGAGCGGTGCGATGACTGAACGGCGATCCATCGACCCCGTGCTGACGGCGGTTCTCTCCAACCGCATCGACAGCATCGTGCGGGAAATGACCAACACGCTGCTGCGCGCCGCGCGCTCGGCCGTCATCAACAGCGCGCGCGATTTCAGCTGCGGCATCTGCACGGCCGACAACGAACTGCTGGCCTGCGCCGACGGCCTGCCGATCCACTCGTTCGGCGCCAGCCTGCAGACCCGCACCATGTGCGAGCTGCACGCCGGCGACCTTCGCGAGGGCGACGCCTACCTGCACAACGATCCGTTCTCCGGCAACACCCACGCCGCCGACCACACTTTCCTCGTGCCGGTGTTCTTCGAGGGCGAGCACCTCTTCACCGCCGTGGCCAAGGCCCATCAGGCCGATATCGGCAATTCGCTGCCGACCACCTATCACGTCACCGCGAAGGACATTTACGAGGAAGGCGCCCTGATCTTCCCGGCGGTGCGCATCCAGCGCGACGGCCGCATGAACGACGACATCATCCGCATGTGCCAGGCCCGCATCCGCGCGCCGGGCCAGTGGTATGGCGATTTTCTCGCCGGGCTGGGCGCGGCGCGCATCGCCGAACGGCGGCTGAAGGAGCTGTGCGCGAAATATGGCCGCGACGTCGTCAAGGGCTTCGTGGCCGACTGGCTCGATTATTCCGAACAGCGCATGGCGCAGGCCATCCGCCGGCTGCCGAAGGCGCACGTCGTCAACACCGGCGCCCACGATCCCATAGCCGGCGTCATTCCGCAGGGCATCCCGATCCGCGCGGAAATCGACATCGACCCCGAGGCGGCGCGCATCACCGTCGACCTCACCGACAACATCGACAACGTCGCCTGCGGCCTGAATGTCAGCGAGGCGTGCACCATCTCGGCCACGCTGACCGGCATCTTCAATTCCATGCCGCCGGATATTCCAAAGAATTCCGGCACCTTTCGCCGCATCACGCTGAAACTGGCCGACGGCAAGGTGATCGGCCGGCCGCGCTTTCCCCATTCCTGCTCGGTCGCCACCACCAACGTGTCCGACCGCCTCGTCAACTGCGTCGGCGCGGCCTTCGCCAGCCTCGGCGAGGGCTTCGGCGTGGCGGAAGGCGGCGTCGGCATGGGGGTGGGCATGGCCGTCATCTCCGGCACCGATGCGCGCGACGGCAGCGCCTATGTCAACCAGCTCATCATCGCCAACAACGGCGGCCCGGCGAGCCCGTTCGCCGATGGCTGGGTGACCTACGAACTGCCGGACGGCTCCGGCCTCACCTACCGCGATTCCGTGGAAATCGATGAGCTGAAACACCCGATCGAGTTCGCCCATGTGCGCCTCGTGCCGGGCTCGGCCGGCGCCGGCCGCTTTCGCGGTTCGCCCGGCGGCGATGTCGCCTTCGGGCCGACCCATGGCGGGATGACGGTGATCTTTCCCTGCGACGGCACCGTTGTTCCGGCGCGCGGCGTGCGCGGCGGGCTGGACGGCTCGCTTGCCGCGGCCTGGCATCTGCGTGCCGACGGCACGGCCGAGCGGCTGCCCAACGCGGTCAACCTGACCATTGGCGAGGGCGAGATGGTGCGCGGTCTCGACTGCTCGGGCGGCGGCTACGGCGATCCGCTGGAGCGCGATCCGGCCCGCGTGCTGGAGGACGTGCGCGAGCGCTGGGAAACAGCGGCCCGCGCCCGCGACATCTATGGCGTGGCCTTCACCGGCGATCCCGACGACGACGATTGCGCCGTGGACCCGGCCGCCACCAGCGCGCTGCGCACGACCCTGCGCGCCGCCCGCACCCGATAACAACGAGGCCGGAAAGGCCCGGACGCACACGCGACAAACCAGACGGGAAGACGATGACAAAGCACCTGCATTCCCATTCCGCCGTGCCCGGGCCGTGGTCGGCCTCGCGGCGCGATCTTCTGAAGCTGATGGCGCTGGCCGGCGCCGGCCTCACGCTCGGCTTCGGCGCCGGCGGCCTGCCGCGGGCCCGCGCCGCCGGCGGGCGCATCGTGTGGGGCACCAACGCCGACTATGCCAAGGAGGCGATGCTCGCCCCCTTCACCAGAGCAACCGGCATCGAAGTCGGCACGGAGTTCTTCTCCGACCCCTCCGAACTCATCACCAAGCTCAAGGCCGGAGGGGCCGGTGTGGAGGTGATGACCGACGGCTCCTACCACGCTCAGATCACCTTCGACGAAGGCGTGCTGCAGCCGATCGACCTGACGAAGATCCCCAACTGGCCGGCGCTGATCCCGCAGTTCCAGACGGCCGGCGGCCTCGCCTTCGGCGGCAGGCCCTATGGCGTTCCCTATGCGTGGGGCACGGATTCCGTCGTCTACAATTATGAGGCCCTGAAGACCGAGATCGACAGCATCGGCGCGCTGTTCGACCCGAAATACAAGGGGCAGATCGCCATGCCCGGCGGCCTCTTCGAGAGCGTCGTTGCCACGGCGCTTTATCTCGGCATCGAAAAGCCGTTCGCCATGGGCGAAAAGGAACTGGCGGAAGTCACCCGCGTGCTCATCGCCCAGAAGCCGCTGGTGCGCACCTACTGGAACGACATCGGCGAACTGAAGAACCTGATGGCCACCGGCGAGGTTACGCTCTGCTGGGGCTGGAAGATGCTGCTCGACCTCAACAAGGATGGCATGGACATCCGCTGGGCCCACCCGAAGGAAGGTGAGCTTGCGTGGTACGACGCCGCCTTCCTGACCCGCGAGGCGAAGGGCGAGGCCGTGACCGCGGGCCACGAATTCCTGAACTATCTCATCGGCGACACCTACGGCGCGCTGATGGGATCCGAGATCGGCTACCAGACGACCTCGACCGCCGCCATCGCGAAGATGGCGCCGGATCTCGTCCGCTCGCTCGGCCTTGCCGATCCGGCGGCATTCCTGAAGCGGGCCGTGTGGTGGACCGCGCCGGCCAGCCCCGCCGCCTATCAGGCCGCGTGGGACAAGGTGCTGAACGCCTGAGGCCCGCCCGGCCGGACGCCGGGCTCCCCCCCTTCCGGCGTCCGGCGCCTTCCGTTTCCCGACCGGTGCCGCGTGGCATCGCGAGCAGGAGAAACCGCATCCATGCATGGCGGCAGATTGCAGGCCATCGTCACCGGCGGGCCGTGGCTTGCCCTGATCGTGTGCTTCTTCCTCCTTCCGGTGGCCGGTCTGGCGCTGATCTCGCTGACCGGAGCCGACGGCAGCTTCCCGACCGTCGCCAGCTATGCCGCGATCTTTGCCGCCGGCTCGGACCGGCCGGCCGTGCTGCTGCGCACCCTCGGCATGGCGCTGGCCGTGGTCGGGGCCTCGCTCGTCATCGCGGTGCCGGTCGCCTATCATCTGGCCAAAGGCGTGCGCTCGGCGCGCCTGCAGGCGCTGGTGCTGTCGCTGGTGGCGGTGACCTTTCTCGTCGGCCCGCTCGTCCGCACCGTTTCGTGGCGCGGCATTCTCGGCCGGTCCGGCCTTGTCAACACACTGGCCGGGGCTGCCGGCCTCATCGACCAGCCGATCTCCGCCCTGCTCTACGGCCGGCCCGCCGTTCTCGTGGCGATGACCTACAACGCCTTTCCCTTCATGCTCTTCACGGTCTTTCTCGCCATGCGCATGGTCGACGACCGCTACATTGCGGCCGCGCGCGATCTCGGCGCATCGTCGGCAACGGCGTTCTGGCGGGTGGTGATGCCGCTGTGTGCGCCCGGCCTGTGGACCGGTGCCATTCTCGTGTTCGTGCCGACCCTCAGCACCATTCTGGAACCGGAGATTCTGGGCGGAACCTCCGGCCGCCTCAGCGCCACGGAAATCCGCGACCAGTTCTTCCATGCCCTCAACTGGCCGATGGGCAGCGCCCTGACGGTGCTGCTGATTATTGCCGGCGGCGCGTCGGTTGCCGCGGTTGCGTTCGTCATTGCCGGTCTGGCACGCGCCTGCGGGCAGCTTGGCATCCGCATCGCCGGCCGCGGGGAAGCACGCCCATGAGCGCCGTGGAACGCCTGACCCGCGCCATCCTCGGCCTGTGGACCGGGCTGATGCTGGTGTTCGTGCTGACGCCGATCCTCACCATCGTGCTCTTCAGCTTCAACAGCGGCCGCTATTATGCCTTTCCCCTGCGCGGCTTTACCCTGCGCTGGTATGCGGCGCTGATGGACGAAGGCCGCATCGGCACCGCGCTCGCGAGCTCGCTCGTCATCGCGCTGGCCGTCATGGCGGCGGCGACCGTGCTCGGCACGCTGTTCGCCTTCTTCATTGCCCGCGCGAGTGCACCGTTCAAAGGGCTGATGGTGGCCGCGGGCTTCCTGCCGCTGGTGGTGCCGGTTCTGGTGCTTGCCGCCGGCCTGCAGATCGCCTTCGTCGATCTGGGGCTGCCGCTCGGCTACGGCACCGTCATCCTCGGCCACACCATCTATGCCACCCCGTTCGTGACGCTGATGGTGGCCGCCCAGCTGCTGCACTACGACACCCGCCTCGACGACGCCGCGCGCGACCTTGGCGCCACGCCGGCGCAGACGCTGCGGCTGGTGACGTTGCCGATCCTGTGGCCCGGCATCCGCTCCGGCGCGCTGCTGGCCTTTCTGCTGTCGTTCAACGAGTGGGCGATCGCCTTCTTCAACGGACGCGGCTTCAACAGTCTGCCGATGCTGGTCTATTCGCTGCAACGCAACGGCCTGCCGCCGACCGTGCTGGCCTATGCCACGCTGTCCACCGCCGTGGTGCTGGTCATCGCGGTCGCCATCCTGCCCGTCGCCACGGGCCTGATCCGGGGGAACCGATGAGACTGGAACTGAAGATGGCCGGCAGCGAGCTGGAAATCGACCGGGCCGGCAAGTCCTATCGCGGCCACCGGGCGGTGGAGGGTGTGAGCCTCAGGGTCCAGCCCGGCGAGATCGTGGCCATTCTCGGCCCCTCCGGTTCGGGCAAGACCACGCTGCTCGGCATGGTCAGCGGCCGGCTGGCACCGGATGAAGGCGATATCCGCATCGGCGGCAGAAGCATCGCCGGCCTGCCGCCGGAGCGCATCGACACCGCCACGGTGTTTCAGGACTATGCGCTCTTCCCGCACCTCTCGGTCATCGACAATGTCGGCTTCGGCCTGCGCGTGCGCGGCATTCCGAAGGAGGTTGCCCGCGAGCAGGCGCTGAAGATGCTGGATGTGGTCGGGCTTTCCGACTACGCCGGCCGCAGCGTGCTGCAGCTTTCCGGCGGCCAGCGCCAGCGCGTCGCCACCGCCCGCGCACTGGCCGTTCGCCCCAGCATCCTGCTGCTCGACGAGCCGCTCGGCGCCCTCGACCGCCAGATCCGCGGCCGGCTGCAGCAGGAACTCTCTGCCCTGCTGCGCCGCCTGCATGTCACCGCCCTGCTGGTGACCCACGATCAGGAAGAAGCCTTCGCCATGGCCGACCGCATCGCCATCATGCGTGCCGGGCGGCTGGAACAGGCCGGCGCGCCGACGGAGCTCTACCGCTGGCCGGCCAGCGAGTTCGTGGCGACCTTTCTGGGCAGCGGCACGGTGTTCGACGGCATCGCCGGTCAGACATCGGGCGAGGCCGTGGCCGTCGGCGTGGCCGGCGCGGTCATCGCCGCCCGCACCCGCAAAGCCGCCGAAGGCCCGGTGCGGCTGCTGGTGCGACCGGAAGATTTCATCCTCAGCCCCGCCGGGCAGGCCCCCGCGCCGACATGGCGCGCGGCCGAAGTGACCGCCGTGGCAGAAACCGGCGGCCTGACCCGTCTGACGCTTTCGCTGGGCGGGACGAGCGCCGAGGTCGCCGAACTGGGTCTGCCCCGCTACCGGCCCGGCGAGCGGGTCGACTGCACCGTCACCCCCGGCGCCGCCGTCGTCGTCTGAACGGCCCCTGCTGCCGCGCCGGCCTCCCCCTGCCCCCCTGAAACTCGGGAAGAACCATGATGAACACGCCCGTCGCACCCGCCGACATCGCCGCCCCGGTCGGCGCCTACAGCCACGGCATGGTGGTGCCCGCCGGAGCCCGCACGCTGCATGTCGCCGGGCAGGTCGGCATCGATGCCGCCGGCGCGCTGCCGGAGGATTTTGCCGCGCAGGCTGCCAATTGCTGGCGCAATCTGCTGGCCGTGCTGGCGGCGGCCGGCATGACGATGGCCGATGTGGTGCGCATCAACACCTATGTGACGGACCCCGCCGACCTGCCGGCCCTTGCCGCCGTGCGGGCCGGCTTTCTGGGCGATTACCGTCCGGCCTCCACGCTTCTGGTGGTGAAGGCGCTGGCCCGGCCGGGCTGGAAGATCGAAATCGATGCCGTCGC
>NZ_DAISHT010000002.1:65333-73102 GCF_036822375.1 Pseudoxanthobacter sp.
GTTCTTCCGGGTGATGCCAATGGCGGCGGCGCAGGCGGTTTCGCTTGCGCCATCCCCCGAGAGGCCGCCCGGGACCACCGGGCGTTCCGCGGGCCGGCGACCGGATCTTTCACACCGGCAGACGCCCGGCACGACCGGAAAACGGCCCCCGCCACCGTCCGGTGCGCAGGGTTCCACAAGAGGGCCCCGATCCGGGGAGAAGGACGAGAGGGAGATGGCCCGCGCCGGAGATCGTCAGTCTGACGCAAGCCGCCGCCGCCTCCCCCTCTCCCCGGACCGCCCCCACTCCGGCCGCGCCCCAACCCGGTCGGCCGGCATGCTGACGAGGCGGTTCGTCCGCCGTCAGGAACAGGGCCCGACGAGCCGGCCCTGCTGGACGATGGTGCCGGACGGCTTGCCGGCCATCGACATGGAGATGCGCCCGTCCATCGTGGTGCCGCGATAGAAGAACTCCGCCGCCTGCTCGACCGGACCGCAGGTCTGACGGAAGCTCACGCGGTCGCCCTGCGCCGTCACATCCCCGATGGTACAGCCATCGCTCGTCTGCTCCATGGCGGCGCGGATTTCGGCAGCCGAACCGGCCGTGGCCGCAACCTCGCCGGCGCTGAGGCACTTCTTGCTGGCAAAGCGCTGGCCGTCGACAGCGCCGCCCTGCATCGTCATTTCGATTTCCCACAGACCCGGCTGCATGCGCTGCTGCGCGTGCACCGCGCCGGGGGCGGCGGCCAGACAGAAGGCAACGGCGAGCCGGATGGCGGCGCGTTCCATGGCAGCATCTCCGCATCGGGACAAGGAAAAGCAGCGCTGTGGCCGGCGTCAGCGCGACACCAGTTCGACGCGGCGGTTTCGGGCGCGCCCGGCCTCTTCGTCGTTGGAGGCGACGGGGGCGGCCATGCCGGCCCCGAACGGCGTCAGCCGCGCTGCCGCGATGCCCTGCTGCTGCAGCGCAGCCACCACGGCGGCGGCGCGGCGGCGCGAAAGATCGACGTTGTAGTCAAAGCCCCCGCGGGAATCCGTGTGCCCGGTCACGACCACCGAAACCGACGGGTTCTCCTTCAGGAAGCGGACGATCTCGTCGAGGGTCGGCCGCGATTCTGCCCTGATATCCGCCTTGTCGAAATCGAACTGCAGGCCATAAAGCGCCACATGGCCGTCGGCCGCGATTGCCCGGGCCATGGCGCCGGCATCGATGAAGGCGATCCGCCCGGTCTCGATCGGCTTTTCTTCCACGGCAATCACGCGCACCAGCGGACCAGTCTTGCTGCCGCCGACATAGATCGCCGCGTAGACATTGCCCGCCGGCCGCTCGGCGCGGGCGAGCAGATAGCGCACGCCGTCGCCATAGCGGTAGTTGATGAGGCCATCGCCGGCAAAGCCGCTCATGCGATAAGGGCTGCCGGTGCCCCTGATGCAGGTCTGGTCGGCGCACTGATAGACAATGCTGAAGCCCTTCTCTTTCAGCATGTCTTCGTAATTGCGGATGATCTCCAGCGGCGAGCGGTCCTTCGGCGCATCGTAGCGGATGCGGGTGACCTTGCCTTCCACCAGCAGAGAATTGTCATCCGTGAATTTCTCGCCGCTGCCGCGCAGATCGACCGGCGCATCGATCAGCCGCTGTTCGTCGAAGGCCACCTGTTCATAGGCTGTAATCTTGGCGCCCTCGTAGCGCCCGACGAGGGGATGGTCTTTCGAGCCGGCGACATCGGCCGCCCGCGCACCCGAGAGGGCCGCGACAACAAGCATGGCAGCGAGCGGGACGGATCCGGGCTTGAAGCGGACGAACGGCATCGTCGGAGGCTCTCCGGCTGAGGGCGGTTACAATGTTGATATTTACAGCCCCGCCTCAGCGCGGGAAATTCCCCCTTCGGGGAGTGTTCTGTCTCCGGACGGATCGGGAAGCGCCATGCGACGGGTCGCGAAACGACATTGGCATGACCTTGAACTCGTGTGCTCGACGGGGGTCGGCATTGCGGCGATGGCGCCCAATGTCTGCCGCCTGCTGCGCGAGATCGTCGGCGCGGATGCCGCGGCCATCTTCTGGCTGGATGCGGCCGGTCTGCCGACCGGCTTCTTCCATGAAGACTCCAATGCCGCCGCCCGCGATCTGTTCGCCAACGCCTTCGAGGAGCTCTTCACCGGCGAGCGGGAACTCAACGTCGCCACGCTGGTGCGCAGGACGCAGGCCGATGCCGGCCACCTGCTGGCCCCGCCGGCGGATTACTGGCGTTCCAACACATTCAACCTGCTGGTGCGCGCCAGCGGCCACCACCATGCCCTTGACCTGCGGATCGACCATGATGGCCGGCCGCGCGCCATCGTGCTGCTGTTCCGCGTGCGCCGGCAGCCCTTCACCGCAGACGACCTTGCGCTGCTGCGGCTCTCCGCCGATATCCTGCGCCGCGCCTTCGCACCGGCCCCCGATGCCGAGCGCTGGAGTGCGACCGGCCCGCCGGCCCATCTCGTGGTCGACCGCAGCGGACAGACCCTGCTCTTTGCCGCAGACCCTGCGGCCCGCCTGCTGCGCGAAGGCAACCCTGTGGCGCAGGGCATTCCCGCCGAGGGCCCCCTGCTCCGCCCGCCGGCGTTTGCGGCAGCGCTGTGCCACCGTCTCGGGGCGGATCCCCGTCCGCAGGTCGTTCTGCCCTCGCCCCGCGGCCGCGTCGTTGCCACGGCGGAGGAGCTGGCCGCGCCGGCCGGCGGCAGCGTGGTGCTGCTGGCGCTGCTGGCGGAAAGCCCGCAGCGGCTCGGCATCGTGGAGCATATTCTGGCGCAGGATGTCTCGCCGCGGCAGAAGACGATCCTGCTGGCGGCCGCCTCCGGCGCCTCGCGAACCGAGGCGGCCCTGCACACCGGCACCAGCCCGGAGGCGATGAAAAAGCACCTCGTAGCCATCTTCGCCGCCACCGGCGCACGGTCGTGGATCGATCTGCGCCGGATGTTCGGCGAAAAGTGACGTCCCGTCACATCCGGCCGCCGGGGCAGACGGCGACCGGTGCCGGCCTGCCCGCGGGCGGCCGGACACGCAGGGCCGGTCCCTGCGCGCCCGGGTCCGGGGCCGTTACGGCTCAGTCAAGCCCGAGGCGGGCCCTCAGCGTGGAGAGATCCTCGGCAAGCGTGTTCACGAGCGCCGCCAGCTTGCGCCGGTCGGCATCCGTCAGCTTGTCATAGGACTCATAGCCCTCTGCGGTCTTGTATTTGCCAAGCGTCTTTTCGACGGCCGCGAAATTGCCGCTGACCTTTTCCACGAAGGCCTTGTCGCTGACATAGGGGCTGAAAAGGGTGAAAATCTTCTCCGATCCCTCGAAATTGGCAACAAAGTCATAAAGATCGGTGTGGCTGTAGCGATCTTCCTCGCCGGAAATCTTGGTTTTCGCCACTTCCTCCATCAGGGCGGCCGCACCGCCCACCACCTTGTCGGGCGGGAAAGTCAGGCCGCGGATGCGCTTGTTCAGCTCTTCCACATCGGCCTGCAGCCTGTCCGCAACCGGGCCCAGCCCGTCGGTGCTCTTCTTCCCGAACAGGCCGTATTCGATGCGGTGGAAGCCGGTGAAGCCCTCGTCGGCCTCGCGCTTCTCGTGGTCGTCGGCGCGCGAGTCGATCGAGCCGTCGAGATCGGAGAAGAGCTCGGCAATCGGCTCGACGCGCTCATAGTTCATGCGGCTCGGCCCGAACAGAGCCTGTGCTTTCGCAAGGTCGCCGGCCTTGACGGCGGCCGTGAAGGCCCGCGTGTCGGCCACCAGCTGGCGGGTCGCGTCGGCCACATAGAGCTTGTACTCGGTGATGGGTCTGGCGAGGTCGATGGGGCTCGCCGGCGTTTCCTGCGCCTGCGCGGCCACCGGCGCGGCGACGAGAGCGGAACCGAAGGCGAGCGAAAGTGCAAGGCCGGCAACGAGGCCGGCGGAGCGGTGGTTTTTCATGCGAAGCATCTCCCTGTCTTGGGGCCCGGCCGGCGGCCGGGCCTGCGGCGAAAGCGAAGGCAAAGCCCGCCCGTCCCCTGCCGGCTGTCCGTCAGGGGGGCGACACGTCCGGCGGACGGCCGAAGGCGGTGAGGGTGTCAGGCGGTCTTCAGGCCGGCGGCCTCCAGCATCGTGCGGCCCAGAAAATCGCGTTCGTCACGGGCGCCGGGCAGCGCGAAGAAATAGCCGCCGCCGATCGGGCTCAGGTACTCTTCCAGCGGCTCGCCATCGAGGCGATGCTGCACGGCGATGAAGCCCTGCTCCAGATCGGCCTGATAGGCGATGAACAGCAGCCCCTGCTCAAGCTGGCCGGCCCGGGACACCCCGTTTGAATAGTTGAACGGCCGGCGCAGAATGATGCTGGCGGCAGTGGCCGGCGTGCGCGGGTTGGCAAGGCGGATGTGGGAATCGAGCGCCGTGATGCGGCCTTTCGGGTCGGCGGCATAATCCGGCACATCGGCCTCGGTGCGGCCGTCGAACGGCGCACCGGAATCCTTGCGGCGGCCGAAAATACGCTCCTGCTCGCCAAGCGGCGTGCGGTCCCAGCGTTCGACGAAATTGCGGATGATGCGCACGGCCTGATAGCTGCCGCCGGCGGTCCACGCCGGCTCGCCGGCCGCCCCGGCCTGCACCCAGACGATGCGGTCCATCAGCCCTGTATCGGCGGCATCCGGGTTGGCCGAGCCATCGCGGAAGCCGAGAAAATTGCGCGCGCTTTCCGGCGGCCGGCCGGGTCGGGGCGCAATGGCGGGCACGTAGCCCTCCTGCTTCCAGCGCAGCACCAGCAGATCCGGCATGTTCTTGATGATGTCGCGCAGGGCGTGAATGTTGGCATCGGCGGAGTTGGCGCAGAACTGCAACGCCAGATCGCCGTGGCACAGCGCCGGATCGAGGGCATCGTTGCGGAACTTCGTCATCTGCTGCAACCGCGCCGGGCGGACACCGGCAAGGCCGAAACGCGCGTCGAACAGGGCGTTGCCGACGGAAACCGTGACTGTGAGGTTGTCCGGCGGGACGACCGGACCGAGCAGGCCGGAATCGGCCGGCGGCAGCCGCGGGTCCAGATCGGGCGGCGTCCAGCCCTGCGTCAGCAGCGCGATGCGCTCGTTCAGCGTTCGGAACAGACGGACGAGATCGGCGGGCCGGTCGGCAATCACGTCGAAGGTGGCGACCATGCCGAATTCAGGCCGCGGCGTGACGATACCGGCCTGATGCACACCGTGGAACGGCACGCGCTGCTGCTGGCGGCCGGAGACCGGGGCCGCCGTCACGTTGCCCGCCTCCGCCGCCACCGGTTCGCCGGCACCGGCCGGCGCGAGGCCGCCGGCAAGGGCCGCCAGCGCCCCGCCGGAGGCCGCACCAAGCCCCATCAGAACCCGGCGGCGGTCAGGCGAGGCTGAGTTTTCACGCGCCATTTCATCTCTCTCCCGCATCATTCGAGACCGAGCACGGCATTGAATTTCGCAAGGTCGCCGGCGAGTGCGCTGAGCTGTCCGGCCAGCGCGGAAAGCGCGGCCTTGCGGTCGGAAGCGGAGGCCAGACCGGCGGCCGCCGCCGTTGCCGCCTTCAGGGCGGTGGCGGTGGCGGCGGCCAGTGCCGGATCGGCCCTGTTCACCATCGGCGCAAGCAGCGACACGACCTTGGCCACGCCCTCAAGCTCGGCGGTGAAGTCGGCGCTCTCCTGCGCGGCGCCTTCGCCGGTTCCGCCGCCGGCGGCAACGTCGGCCGCCCGCGCAACGCTGCGGGCAGCACCGGCGGCGAGCGCATCGGGCGACAGCGTCAGCCCGCGCAGCCGGGCGCTCAGCGTGGCGGCATCGGCCGCAAGACGGTCGGCGACCGGCAGCAGCGCGGCGGCATCGCCGCCGCCTTCCACCGCCGGCGCCAGCTTGTGGAAGCCGCCGAACGCCGGATCGGTCTCGCGGGCCGCAAAATAGTCGGCGCGGGCGTCAATGGCGGTGTCGAGGTCGCCGAAACGCCGGGCCACAGGGGCGACGTGGAGATAGGAGACCCGCGCCGCCGCAAAGGCGGCTCTGGCCGCCGCGGCATCGCCGGCGCGGACGGCGGCGGCCAGATCGTGCGCGGACGCTGCAAAATCCGCTGCCTCCAGCGCCAGATAGGCCTGATATTCCGCCAGCGCACCCACAATGGCGGTTGCGGGCATCTGCTTCGCCTCGGCACGGGATGCTGCCGAGGGCGTGACGGTCAGCGTGCCGCGCGGGTTGTTGAGAAGCCCGCAGGTGATCTGGAACGTGCCCGGCGAAAGGCGGGCGGTGAGCCGGGAGCTGAGGCCGGGTGCAATATTCTCGCGTTCCTCCACCACCATGACACCGTCGAGGATCTCCCACTCCACCACGCGGTCGGACGCATTGACGATCTCAAACGTGGCCCGCCCGGCGGGAACGCTGAGTGCGGCCGGCTCGCAGCGATCGGCGCGGATGACGACGCGCACCGCCTCCGGCCCGGCCGGCGGCCGGTGTCGCGTCGCGGCATACCAGAACGCCGCACCGGCGGCGATGACGAGAACGCCGGCACCGGCCACAGCCAGCTTCATGCCCCGGCCGCGGGGGCGGGGGTCAGGCGAAAGAGACGCAGGCATGGAACTTCAGACCTTGTGCCCGGCCGCACGGCGCGGCGCGGCGGATGCCGGCGGTGCGAGGAACAGCACCAGCGCGACGGCGAGGAAAACGACATAGGCGATGACTTCGCCGATGGCCGGTGCATCGCGATAACCGAACATGCCGGAAAGCAGCGCGCCGGCCGGACCGTCCGCCGGCAGCACGGCGCTGATATCGAACGCCGTCGCCTGCAGCCCGTTCCACACGCCGGCCTCGTGAAAAGCCCGCACGGCGTTGGCCAGCAGGCCGGCCGCCACGAACAGGATGAAAACGCCGGTCCAGCGGAAGAAGCGGCGCAGATCGAGCCGCACGCCGCCGGCATAGATGCCATAGCCGACCGCCACGGCGGCGATGACCCCGAGCAGGGCGCCGAGCGGCGCCAGGGCGCTGTCGCTCTGCTGGAAGATGGCGAGGAGGAAGAACACCGATTCCAGCCCCTCGCGCGCAACCGCCAGAAAGACCATGGCGATGAGGGCGAATGTGCTGCCCTGCAGCGCCCGGTCGACGCCGGCATGAAGCTCGCCGCGGATCGAGCGGGCCGCCCGGCGCATCCAGAACACCATCCACGTCAGCACGCCGACCGCGATCAGCCCGACCACCGCCTCGAACAGTTCCTGCTCCTTCTGCGGGAATTCCGCGCTGACGAGCTGCAGCCCGGCACCGGCGAAAAGCGCCAGCGCGATGGCGGTCAGAATGCCGAGCCACACCGCGGGCATCAGGTCGGATCGCCCGATCTGCTTCAGGTAACCCGCAATGATGCCGACGATGAGCGCGGCCTCGACGCCTTCGCGCAGCATGATCAGAAAAGGAGCCAGCATGGAGCCTCGCAGCGCCGCCCCGGCCCCAGGGAACCGGGCGACCGCAACAAATTGTCGCAGACCGTATGCCCGACTCGTACTGCGCCTGCAAATGAATAGCAAGTGTTTGTATCAACTTACTATTTCGACTAATTCCAAACCGCGGAAAGCGGTCCGGGTCGGATTTCGCCGGCCTCTTCGCCCGTCACCGCGGCCCGCAAAGACGGCGGCAACCGCGCCGGGCCGGCCGTCTGTGTGAGATGGCCGTTCGCCGCCATGCCCCGGCCCGGGAATGACTTTGCGCAACGCCCGCTGGCGCGGGAACGGACCGGCCTTACCGGAGGTCTACTGTTGCGATAGACTTATTTCTCATGAGACAGGCGCGTTCAGACACGCCGTTC
>NZ_DAISHT010000002.1:73202-83852 GCF_036822375.1 Pseudoxanthobacter sp.
CGTTCAGACACGCCGTTCCTGCAACCGGCAAAGGAGCCGAGATCGTGACCGACGCCGTCGCAGGTCTTCCCGTTCTGGATATCGCCCGCCTCGACGGTCCGCCCGCCGAACGGGCGGCCTTTCTGGCCGATCTGCGAACCGCGGCGCGCCGGTTCGGCTTCTTCTATCTTCGCGGTCATGGCATCCCGCCGCAGGCGGCTGAGCGGGTGCTGGACGCCGCGCGGCTGTTCTTTGCATTGCCGGAGGCCGGCAAGCTCGCCGTCGAGATGGTCAACTCACCGCATTTCCGCGGCTACACCCGCACCGGCTTCGAGCTGACCCGCGGCCAGCAGGACTGGCGCGAGCAGATCGACTTCAATTCCGAACGTCCGCGCCGCCCGTCTGCGCCGGCGGACCGGCCATGGGCGCGGCTGCAGGGCCCCAATCAGTGGCCCGAGGCCCTGCCGGGGCTGAAGCCGGTCGTGACCGACTGGCAGGAGCGCCTCACGGCGCTCGGCATCCGCGTTCTGGAGGCCTTCGCCCTCGCGCTCGGCCAGCCGCGCACGGTGTTCTCGCCGATCTATGCGCACGCGCCCAACCAGCATGTGAAGCTGATCCGTTACCCGGGCCGCGGGCCCGGCACCAGCGATCAGGGCGTCGGCGCCCACAAGGATTCCGGTTTTCTCACCCTGTTGCTGCAGGATACCGAGCCGGGCCTTGAGGTTGAGATCGACGGGGCGTGGATCGCCGCGCCGCCGGTGCCCGGCACCTTCATCGTCAACATCGGCGAGATCCTCGAAATGGCCTCCGATGGCTATCTGAAGGCCACGGTGCATCGCGTGGTCAGCCCCGCGGCGGAACGCGAGCGGCTTTCGGTGGCCTTCTTCCTCGGTGCCGACCACGATGCGGTGGTGCCGCACCTGACACTGCCGCCGGAGCGGGCCGCCGAGGCGCCGGGCGCGGCGCAGGAGCCCGACAATCCGCTGTTCTACGAGGTCGGCCGCAACTACCTGAAGGGCCGTCTGCGGTCGCACCCCGACGTCGCGCGCCGCCACCATGCCGACCTGATCGAGGCCGGTGCGCCGGCTGCGGCAGGCGTCTGCTGAACGACGCCTGCTGAACACGGCGCGGCCGCCCGGTGCCGGGCGTCCCGCGCCTTCCCGCTTCAGTCCCTGCTTGACCGGCGCCGCCGCGCGGCGTTCCGAAGGAGGCCATGCCATGTCCCGTTCCAGCCTGAAACCCGAGACGCTCGCCATCCATGGCGGCACCTGGCGCCGGGATCCGTCGACCGGCGCGGTGGCGGTGCCGATCTTCCAGACCACGTCCTACCAGTTTCAGGACACCGCCCACGCCGAGCATCTGTTCGACCTGTCGGAGGCCGGCCACATCTACACCCGCGTCTCGAACCCCACACAGGAGGCCTTCGAGACGCGCATTGCCGAGCTGGAGGGCGGCGCTGCCGCGCTCGCCGTGGCCTCCGGGCAGACCGCCTCGGCGTTTTCCATCCTCAACCTCGCGGAAGCCGGCGACAATTTCGTGGCCTCGACCGATCTCTACGGCGGCACATGGGCGCTGTTTGCGGCCACCATCGCCCGTTTCGGCATCGAGGTGCGCTTCGTCGACCCCTCCGACCCGGAGAATTTCCGCCGCGCCACCGATGCGCGCACCCGGGCCTACTATGCCGAGACGCTGCCGAACCCGAAGCTGGCCGTGTTTCCCATCCGTGAAGTCGCCGCGATCGGCCGGCCGCTCGGCATTCCGCTGATCGTCGACAATACCGCCGCCCCTCTTACCGTGCGCCCGTTCGAGCACGGTGCCGCGGTGGTGGTCTACTCGGCCACCAAATATATCGGCGGCCACGGCACCTCCATCGGCGGGCTGATCGTCGACGGCGGCAACTTCCCGTGGGAGGATTTTCCGGAGCGCCAGCCGCTGCTGCACCGGCCGGACCCCAGCTACCATGGCGCGGTGTGGGTGGAAGCGGTGCGGCCGCTCGGCCCGGTCGCCTATGCCATCCGCGCCCGCACCACCCTGCTGCGCGACATCGGCGCCGCCATTTCGCCTTTCAATGCGTTCCAGCTCATTCAGGGCCTTGAAACACTGCCGCTGCGCATTCGCCAGCACAACGCCAATGCGGAAAAGGTGGCCCATTTTCTGAAGAACCACCCGCGGGTGACGCGCGTCATCTATCCCGGCCTTGCCACGGGCGAGGACAGGCGGCGTGCCGAGACCTATCTGACCGGCGGTTTCGGCGCCCTCGTGGGCTTCGAGGTGGACGGCGGGCTGGAGGCCGGGCGGCAGTTCATCGAGGCGCTGGAGCTGTTCTACCATGTCGCCAATATCGGCGATGCGCGCTCGCTGGCGATCCATCCCGCCTCCACCACTCATTCCCAGCTCTCCGCGGAAGACCGCCTGCGAACCGGCGTGACACCCGGCTATGTGCGCCTTGCCATCGGCATCGAGCATCCCGACGACATTATCGCCGACCTCGAACAGGCGCTCGGCCGCACCGGCGCCGCAGCCGGCGATGCCCGCGCCGCCGCGCAATAAGCCTGCGCTGCCGCCGGAGTTCCGCGCCTTGCGGCCGGCGGCATCCCCCTTTCGTTGCAGCCCGGATTCCCGCCCATGACGGCAGCCCTGTTCCGCCCCGATCCGCGTCTGGCCGGCCTCGGCAACGCAGACTGGAACCTCGATTCCGTCGTGAGCGCCCTGCGCCATTCGCGCGACGTGAGCCACAACATCCGCCGCCATGCCGCCGGCGTGGAGCTGCCTTCGCGGCAGGCGCTGGAGGAAATCGTCGCGGGCCTGACGGCCGCCCTCTTTCCGAGCCATTTCGGTCCGCCCGACCTGACAGCGGAAAGCGTGGACTATTTCGTCGGCGCAACGCTCGCCCGCAGCCTCAGCGCGCTGGCAGTGGAGGTGCGCCGCTCCCTGTGCTTTTCCGCCGACGGCCGCGACCCGGCCGACTTTACCGAGGCCGCCACAGAGCTGACCCGCGCGTTCGCCGCCCGTCTGCCGGACGTGCGCGGCCTGCTGGCCGACGACATCCGGGCCGCCTATCACGGCGATCCGGCGGCAACCTCCTATGCGGAGATCCTGATCGGCTATCCGGGCATGGTGGCGGTGCGGCACCATCGCCTCGCCCATGAACTGAGGCGGCTCGGCGCGCCGTTCCTCGCCCAGTTCATCTCCCGCCTCGCCCATGCGCGCACCGGCGTCGATATCCATCCCGGCGCGCAGATCGGCCGGCAGTTCTTCATCGACCACGGCACCGGCGTCGTCATCGGCGAAACCGCGGTGATCGGCAACCGCGTGCGGCTCTATCACTCCGTCACCCTCGGCACGCGGCGCTTCGAGACCGATGCCGAGGGCGCGCTGGTCAAGGGCACGCTGCGCCACCCCATTCTGGAAGATGGCGTGGTGGTCTATGCGGGCGCAACGCTGCTCGGCCGCATCACCATCGGCGCCGGCTCGGTGATCGGCTCCAGCGTGCGGCTGACCCACTCGGTGCCGGCGGGAAGCGTCATCACGGCGCCGGTGCATCAGGAAGGCTGACAAGGCTGCGGCCGGGGCGCGGGTGCCCCGGCCCGCGCGCCTCAGCGATGGTCGACCCGCTGCGCCAGCCGGTCGCCCAGCCATTGCAGGCCGCACACCAGCGCGATCAGAACCGCGACCACGGCCAGCATCACGCCCGTCTCGAAACGCTGGTAGCCATAGCGGATGGCAAGATCGCCCAGCCCGCCGGCCCCGACCGCGCCGGCCATGGCCGAGGCCCCGACCAGCGTCACCAGCGTCAGCGTGAAACCGGAAACCAGCCCCGGCAGCGCCTCCGGCACCAGCACATCGGTGATGATGGTGCGGCGGCTGGCGCCCATGGCCCGCACCGCCTCCACCAGATCGCGGTCGACCTCGCGCAGCGAGACCTCCGCCATGCGGGCGTAATAGGGGATGGCGGCAATCGACAGCGGCACGATGGAGGCGGCGGTGCCGATCGAGGTGCCGACGATCAGCCGCGTCACCGGGATCAGCGCCACCAGCAGAATGATGAACGGCACCGAGCGGAAGCCGTTGATGACGGCGCCCAGCACCCGGCTGATCCACGGTGCCTCAAAGATGCCGCCGCTGCCGGTGGTGGTCAGCACCAGCCCCAGCGGCAGGCCGATGACCAGCGAGATCAGCCCGGAGGCGAGCGTCATCACCAGCGTTTCGCCGATGGAGCGAATGAAGAGATCAAGCAGCACGGGCGACATCGCCGGCCTCCAGATGCCCCAGAACCGAGACGGCAAGCAGGTCTTCCGCCGCCGCGCTGGTGCGCACGGCCGCTTCCGCGATATCGGCCGTCACGGCCGGCAGCGCGAGAAAGGCGGTGGCCAGCGCCACGCCCTGCACTTCGGCAAGGCCGCCGTGAAGCAGGCTGACCGGCACCGAGAGCGCTCCCGACAGAGCCGCGATCAGCGGTGCGCGGGCCCCCTCGCCCTTGAGATCCACCCGCAGCACGACCGCGCCGCGGCCCTGCCCCGGCGGGCGCAGGCGGGCGGCAAGATCGGGCGGCAGCGCCGGCGTCATGTTGGCCAGCAGCGCCTGCGTCGTCGGCGCCTGCGGTGCGGCGAAGACCTGCCACACCGGCCCTTCCTCCACGATGCGTCCGCCATCCAGCACCGCCACGCGATCGGCCACCTGCCGGATCACATCCATCTCGTGGGTGATGATGAGAATGGTTAGCCCGAGGCGGCGGTTGATATCGCGCAGCAGCGCCAGAATGGACTGCGTCGTTTCCGGGTCCAGCGCCGATGTCGCCTCGTCGCACAGCAGCAGCACCGGATCGGCGGCGAGCGCGCGGGCAATGCCGACGCGCTGCTTCTGGCCGCCGGAAAGCTGCGCCGGATAGGCCGACGCCTTTTCGGCAAGCCCCGTCAGCGCCAGCAGCCCGGCCACGCGCTCCGCACGCCGCGCCCGCGGCCAGCCGGCGATCTTCAGCGGCAGTGCCACGTTCTCCGCCACCGTCTTGGCGGAGAGCAGGTTGAAGTGCTGGAACACCATGGCGATGCGGCGACGCTCTTCCTGCAGCGCGCGGCCGCTGAGGGCGGTGATATCGCGGTCGCCGATCAGCACACGGCCGCTGTCGGGCCGCTCCAGCGCATTGATGCAGCGGATGAGCGTCGACTTGCCGGCCCCCGAGCGGCCGATGATGCCGACGATTTCGCCGCGACGGGCCGTCAGCGACAGGCCCCGGAGCGCCGTTGTCTCGCCGAAGCGGCGGGAGATGTTATCCAGCGTGACGACGGCTTCGGCCGGTCTGCCGGAGGGTGCGGTGGCGGTCATGAGAGATGCCCTCGTGAAACAGACCCGGTCCGGCACCGCGCGGGGCGGGCCGGACCGGGCCGGTCGTGGCGGATGCTGCGATCCGGCGGCGGCCGGCCTTACCAGGCCGGGATGCCGGTGCCCTTGTAAGCCTTCTCCAGCGCCGTCTTCACGGCGTCGTTCTGGTAGGAGGCGACCAGCACCGCGACCCACGGCTGGTTCTGATCGCCTTCGCGCACCGCGATGAAATTGCGATAGGGGTTATCGGCCAGCGGCTCCTGCGCGATGCGCTCGGTGGCGGGGTTGAGGCCCGACTTGAACGCCCAGTCGGTGTTCACGACCGCCGCGTCGAGATCGTCGACCGAGCGGCCGACGATGCCGGCATCCAGTTCCCGGATCTGCAGCTTCTTCGGGTTGGATTCGACATCCGCCACCGTGGCCAGAATGCCGGTCCCGGGCTTCAGCTTGATGAGGCCGGCGCCCTCCAGAACGCGCAGCGCGCGCCCCTCATTGGAAGGATCGTTCGGAATGCCGATAACCGCGCCTTCCGGCAGCGCCTCAGCCGAACTGAACTTGCGGGAATAGAGCCCGATCGGCCAGACGGCGGTGTAGCCGACCGGCACGATGCGATAGCCCTGCGTCTTGATCTGGTTGTCGAGATAGGGCTTGTGCTGGAAAGCGTTGGCGTCGATCTCGCGGTTTTCAAGCGCCTCGTTGGGCTGGGTGTAATCGGAGAACACGACCGTCTTCACCGTCAGCCCGCGCTTCGCGGCCTCCTCGGTGACCACGCGCCAGACATCCTCGTCCTCGCCGGCAATGATGCCGACGCTCACGGCCTTGTCCTCGGCCCGCGCACTGCCGATGCTGCCGCCAAGCGTCGTGACGGCGAGCAGCGCGAGAGCAAAGGCCCCGAGGGCGCGGCGGGTGAGCCCGCCGGCCGGCACCGCAGCCGGCCCGGTGGCCGCACGGAACTGTTTCTCTGCAATCATGAAAGCGGTTTCCCCTGAAAATCGGACGGCCGGAGGAGCCCGGACCGCGCGGCGGTCCGGCGCTGAATGGCTGACGGTGGAGGCGAACGGAAAGCGGCGGCGCGCAGGGCCCCTGCCGTTGTGGCAGCGGACTAAGTGAGGCCGCCCGGCAGGTCCGACCACCTGCGCGTGAGGCTGCCCGCGGGCGATCAGCCGTGCCGGCAACAACGCCGGCGACAACGACAACGCATCTGCAGCCTGAAAAAGATCACCCTTCACTCTCCCGGAGACCGGCGGAAAGACACCCGTGCCTGAATGGGCCCGGCGGGCGTTGCCCGCATCTCTCCGTCCGGTAAGGCTCAATCATGCCGGGGAAGCCACGGATGGTCGAGAAATGCCCATTTCACAGGCACACCGTGATGCAGAAATGATCTTCTTCTGACAGGCAGGGCAGCAGAACGGCGTTGGGGCCGGGCGCGCGATCGCGGTTGCGACACAGCGGCGATGCGATCGGCGGCCGGCCGGGGAAGTGTCTTCGGGAGGAAGCGGGTGCGGAGGCACGGCATGGCGGCGAGTGGAACGGCGTTGCCTCGGCCGCCAGCCGGACGAGCGCCGGCGCCGGCGACACCGGGCCCGCCATCATCCGCAGGCTGAAATGGCCTGGCACCCCGCCCCGTACAGCCATCCGTTTCAGGTCGGGCAAATTTCTGTCAAAACGACTGTTTGATAGAATAATTCACCGTAAGTGCGTTCATATTCAGAATACGCTCCGTTCCAGAAAGCACATCAGAAATCCTACTCTCCGGTGAAAGCCGACGCCTGCCAGTTAAGATGGCGGTGCGGCGGCGCCATTGTTCCGGCTCTGCAACGCGCGTGACGGAACCATCCACCGGAGAGCGATCACGATGCCGGCACGCTGCCCTGCAACTGCTGCACCCGGCCCGCTGCGGCGCCGCCTGCCCGCTGCGGCGGCCGTGCTGCTGGCCATGCTGGCCGCATTCCCGGCCATGGCCGGGGTCAGGGTCGGGGTCACGCCGGGCGCACTGGCCGATTCCATCCACGTTGCGGCAGAAGAAGCCCGGACGCAGGGGCTTGATGTCGAGGTGGTGGAGTTCAGCGACTGGACGATGCCCAACCGCGCGCTCGACAACGGCGATCTCGATGTCAACTATTTCCAGCATCAGGCTTTTCTTGACAATGTCGTGCGGGAAACCGGCTTCAGCCTGAAAAGTGTCGGCATCGGCATTCTGCCGAATATCGGCCTCTACTCGGAGAAATACACCGCTCTGGCCGACATTCCCGACGGGGCCACGGTGGCGGTGGCCAGCGACCCGGTCAATCAGGGTCGCGGCCTTGCTCTGGTGGAGGCTGCCGGCCTGATCCGCCTGAAGCCGGGCATCGGCGCGAAGGCCACCCTCGACGACATCGCGGAAAATCCGCGCCATCTCCGCTTCGTGGAAATCGAAGGGCCGCAGCTGGTTCGCGCGATCGCCGACGTCGATCTCGCGCAGGGCTATCCCGCCCATTATGTCAATGCCGGGCGCAGCGACTTCGCCGGAAAGGCGCTGATTTACTCCGGCGTCAGCGATCAGTATTTCGCCATCCGCTTCGTTACGCGAACCAACCGGGCCGATGACGGGGATATCGCGCGTTTTATTTCGCTTTATCAGACATCGCCGGCCGTGCGCAAACGCATCGACGCCTCCTTTGCCGGTAACGCAGCGCTCTACACGCTTCCCTGGCTCCAGTGAGCCTGACATCTTCGGAGTCCAAGAGATGAAATTCGCCCGACTGCTGCTTGCCGCCATGGCGCTGTCGCTCAGCCCGCTGGTCGCAGAGGCTGCGAACCTCAGGATCGGCGTGGTGCCGGGGGCCTACGCCGACGCTGTCAATGTCGCCGCCGAAGAGGCCAAGGCGAAGGGCATCGATGTCGAGGTCATCGAGTTCAGCGACTGGACGACACCCAATGTCGCGCTCGATGCCGGCGACATCGACGTCAATTTCTTCCAGCACCGGCCCTTCATGGAGAATGCCGAGAAGCAGAAAGGCTACAAATTTGCGGTCGTCGGCGCCGGCATTTTGCAGAATCTCGGGCTCTACTCGCTGAAGCACAAGAGCTTTGCGGAAATTCCCGATGGCGGCACCGTGGCAATCGCCAACGATCCGGTCAATCAGGGCCGCGGGCTTCTGCTGCTGCAGAAGGCGGGCCTGATCAAACTGCGCGACGGCGTCGGTTTTCTGGGCACGGTCGACGACATCACGGAAAATCCCCGGCACCTGAAGTTCACCGAGGTCGAAGGCCCGCAGCTGGCGCGCATCACCGGTGACGTGGATCTGGCGCAGGGCTATCCGCACTTCATCGTGGCCGCCGGCACGTTCGACCCGACCAGCGGGCTGCTCTATTCCGGCGTCGAGGACAAGCTGTTCGCGGTCAGCTTCGTGACGAAGGAAGACCGCAAGGATGACCCGACGATCCGCGAATTCGTCCGCATTTTCCAGACCTCCGATGCGGTCAAGGCGCAGATCCACAAGTCCTTCGCTAACAGCGACAAGCTCTACATTCTGGCGTGGCAGAACTGATGACCGGTCTGGCACTGGGATATGGAGCGCCGGCGGGGCGCGCAGCAACCGGCACCGCCTCCGCCATTCCGATCGCCGGCGCCGGGCAGCGCGCCGCCGGCTCGGTCCGCTTCGAGGCCGTCTCCAAGACTTACCTGTCGTCGGCCGGGGCGGTGCATGCGCTGGACGGGATCGAACTGGAGATCCCCGCCGGCGCCATCTTCGGCATCATCGGCCGGTCCGGTGCCGGCAAGTCCAGCCTGCTGCGCACCATCAACCGGCTGGAAGAGCCTTCTTCCGGCCGCGTGCTGATCGACGACGAGCCGATCGGCTCGCTCGACGAGAACGGTCTGGTGGCGCTGCGCCGCCGCATCGGCATGATCTTCCAGCACTTCAACCTGCTCGCCGCCAAGACGGTGCGGGAGAACGTGGCGCTGCCGCTGCTGGTGGCCGGCGTGCCGAAGGCCGAAATTGACCGGCGGGTCAGCGAGGTCATCGGCCTCGTCGGGCTTCAGGGCAAGGAACAGACCTATCCCTCGCGGCTCTCCGGCGGGCAGAAGCAACGTGTCGGCATCGCCCGGGCGCTGGTCAGCCGGCCGGAAATCCTGCTCTGCGACGAGGCCACCTCCGCGCTCGACCCGGAAACGACGCTGTCGATCCTGCGGTTGCTGCGCGACATCAACCGCCGCCTCGGCATCACCATCGTGCTCATCACGCACGAGATGAGCGTGATCCGCGAGATTTGCAGCACGGTGGTGGTGCTGGAGAAAGGGCGCATCGCAGAGAAGGGGCCGGTGTGGCAGGTCTTCGGCCAGCCCCGACACGATGCCACCCGCGCCCTGCTGGAGCCGCTGACGCCCAGCCTGCCAGACCGCATTGCCACGCGGCTGCTGCCGGCGCCGGTGCCGGGGGCGACGGCGGTGGTGCAGATCGCCTTTTCCGGCCAGACGCAGCCGGACCTTTCCGCTCTGGCGGCCGCCGCCGGCACGCCGGTGCGGCTGCTGCAGGCCGGTGTCGACGAAATTCAGGGCCATGCCGTCGGCCGGCTGCTGCTCGCCATCGGGGGCGGACCGGCGGCGGACCTGACGGAGCGGCTGCGGCGGCTCTCCGCCAACGTTGAGGTGATCGGCTATGTCCCCGCAGATGATTGACCGCCTCTGGCAGGCCTTTCTCGATACGCTGTTCATGGTGGGTGCCTCTGCCGGCATCGCCGTTGTCGCGGGGGTGCCGCTGGCGCTCTTTCTGGTCACCTCCGGCCCCGGCGGCATCTTTCCCGCCCCGCGGGCGAACCGGCTGGTGGGCACGGTCGTCAACGGCTTCCGCGCCGTGCCTTTCATCGTGCTTCTGGTGGCGCTCATTCCGTTCACCCGTCTGGTAACGGGCACCACCATCGGCGTGTGGGCCGCCATCGTGCCGCTGTCGGTCAGCGCCACGCCGTTTTTTGCCCGCATCGCGGAGGTTTCGCTGCGCGAGGTGGATGCCGGGCTGATCGAGGCGGCCCAATCCATCGGCTGCCGGCGGTGGCACATCCTGCGCCATGTGCTGCTGCCGGAAGCGCTGCCCGGCATCATCGGCGGCTTCACCATCACCGTCGTCTCGATGATCGGTGCCTCGGCCATGGCCGGGGCCGTGGGGGCCGGCGGGCTCGGCGACGTGGCAATCCGCTACGGCTACCAGCGCTTCGACACCACCGTCATGGCGGCGGTGATCGCCATCCTGATCGCGCTGGTCTGTCTGGTGCAGTTCGCCGGCGACACCGTCGTGCGGCGCCTGAGGGCCCGCTGAGCGACCGCACCCCTCCCATCTCGGTCCCGCTCCTGCGGCGCCCGAACCTGCGGCCGGC
>NZ_DAISHT010000002.1:83952-89075 GCF_036822375.1 Pseudoxanthobacter sp.
CGGCCCGGCCGCGGCCCGCTTTCTGCTCAAGGCACCCTGACCCATGACCCTTCCCTTTTCACCACGCCGCCCCGATGGCCGCGAAGACCGGCTGCCGGCACCGCCCGTCCGGCCGCATCTGATCCGCTCCGATGCCGAGGCCATCGAAGCCGCACACGCGCTGGCCCCGCGGTTTGCCGCCGGGGCAGCCCTGCGCGACCGCGAACGCCGGCTGCCGTGGGATGAAATCGAGGCCTTCACCGCCAGCGGCCTCGGCGGCATCACCGTGCCGCGCGACCATGGCGGCGCCGCGGTCTCCCACACCACGCTCGCGGAGGTGTTTGCCATTCTCGCGGCGGCCGACGCCTCTGCCGCGCAGGTTCCGCAGAACCAGTTCGGCGTGCTGGCGCTGGTGCGCGAGGCCGCAAGCCCGGCGCAGAAGGCGCGCATCTATGAAGCGGTTCTGAACGGCTGGCGGCTTGGCAATGCCGGCCCGGCGCGCAACGGCAAGGCGATCACCCAGGTCGAAACGCGCCTTACCGCCGGCCCGCGGGGCCGGACGCTGAGCGGCCCGCGCTTCTATTCGACGGGGGCGATTTTTGCCCATCTGATCCCCACCCGCGCGACCGGCGAAAACGGTGAGCCGGTGCTGGCGTGGGTGCGACGCGACAGCGCCGGCGTGCAGGTAGTGGACGACTGGCAGGGCTTCGGCCAGCGCACCACCGCAAGCGGCACGGTGCTGTTCGACAACGCCCCGATTGAGGACGATCTGCTGATCCCGCTGGCCGGCCTTGCCGGAAAGCCGGGCCTGTTCGGGCCGGTCTCGCAACTCGTTCAGGCGGCTATCGACCTCGGCATCGCACGCGGTGCGGTGGAAGCCGCGCTGGCCTTTGTGCGCACCCGCACCCGGGCCTGGCCCTTCACCGTGGAGCGGGCGACCGACGATCCCTACATCATCGGCGAGGTCGGACAGCTCCAGATCGACCTGCATGCAGCCGGGGAAGTGCTCGCCCGCGCCGGCCGCACGCTGGACCGGGTTCAGGCAGCACCCGTCACAGCCGGGAGTTCGGCCGAAGCATCGGTGGCGGTCGCCGAAGCGAAGATCCTGACGACGGAAATCGCGCTGGAGGCGGGCGAGCGGCTGCTGGAACTGGCCGGCTCGGCCGCCACCCGCGAAGACGTCAATCTCGGCCGTTTCTGGCGCGACGCGCGCGTGCATACCCTGCACGACCCGGTGCGCTGGAAATATCACCTCCTTGGCAACTACACGCTGAACGGCACACTGCCGGCCCGGCATCAATGGAACTGAGGCCGGTCATGAGCCAGCTTTTACCCCATGAAACTGCTTTCACGCATCAGCCGCAGCCGCCCCGGCCGGTGCCGGTGCTGGCCGACGACGCAGCCGCCATCGCCGCCGCACGCACCTTCGCCGCCAGCCTTGAGGCGGGCGCGGCCGAGCGCGACCTGAACCGCCGGCTGCCGTTCGACGAGATCGAACGCTTCACCCGCACCGGGCTCTGGGCGATCACCGTGCCGAAGGAATATGGCGGCACCGGCGTCGGCGCGGCAACCGTGGCTCAGGTCACCGCCATCGTGGCGGCAGCGGACGGCTCGCTCGGCCAGATCCCCCAGAACCATTTCTATTCGCTGGAAGTTCTGCGCAATGGCGGCACGGAACAGCAGAAGCAGGCGATTTATGCCCGTGTGCTGGCCGGCGAGCGCCTTGGCAACGCGCTGGCCGAAACCGGCCGCCGCGACTACACCCGCACAACCCGCCTCGTGCGCGATCCGGCCGGCTGGTTTGTCGAGGGCCGCAAGTTCTACTGCACGGGCTCGCTGTTCGCCCACACCATTCCCACCATGGTCAATGCGCAGGAGGACGGGCGCGAGGTCGCCTACCTCGTGTTCGTTCCACGCGATGCGCCGGGCGTGACGCTGGTCGACGACTGGGACGGTTTCGGGCAGCGGACGACCGGGTCCGGCTCGGTGGTGTTCGACCGCGTTGCGGTGGAACCGGAATGGGTCGTGCCGTTTCAGGCCTCGCTCGACCGGCCGACCGCCATCGGGCCGTTCGCGCAGATCATTCATGCGGGCATCGACCTTGGCATCGGACAGGGGGCGCTGGCGGCAACGCTGCCGTTCGTGCGCAGCCGCGCCCGGCCGTGGATCGATTCCGGCGTCGCGCGCGCCGGCGACGATCCGCTGACGCTGCAGGCCATCGGCAATGTGCGGGTTCGTCTGGCCGCTGCCGATGCGTTGCTGGAGCGCGCCGGCCGCTTCGTCGACATCGCGCAGACGCGGCCGGATGCCGACACGGTGGCCGCCGCCTCCGTCGCTGTCGCCGAAGCCCGGGCCGCCAGCCACCGGGCCGGCCTTCTGGCCGCCGGCAAGCTGCTGGAACTCGGCGGCACCTCTGCCACAGACCGCAGCGACGATCTGGACCGCTACTGGCGCAACGTGCGCACCCACACGCTGCACGACCCGGTGCGCTGGAAATATCACTGGATCGGCGCCTACCACCTCAACGGCCAGCGCCCGCCGCGGCACGGAGCACTCTGACGATGGCCGCAAAGAAGCAGATTCTGCTCAACGCCTTCAACATGAACTGCGTGGGCCACATCAACCACGGTTTCTGGACCCACCCGCGCGACCGTTCGCCGGACTACAACACCCTCGCCTACTGGACCGATCTGGCAAAGCTGCTGGAACGCGGCCTGTTCGACGGCCTGTTCATCGCCGACATCATCGGTGTCTACGACGTTTACGGCGGCGGCATCGACGTCACAGCGCGGGAAGCCGTTCAGTTACCGGTCAACGATCCGATCCTGCTGGTCTCGGCCATGGCCGCCGCCACGCAGCATCTCGGCTTCGGCATCACCGTCAATGTCCATAACGAAGCGCCCTATACCTTCGCCCGCCGCATCTCCACCCTCGATCACCTGACCCGCGGCCGCATCGGCTGGAATATCGTGACCGGCTATCTGGAAAGCGCCCACCGCGGACAGGGCAGCGGCGGGCTGCCCGACCACGACCAGCGCTACGACTATGCGGACGAATATCTGACGGTTCTCTACAAACTCTGGGAAGGCAGCTGGGAGGACGGTGCAGCGCGGCGCGACCGGGCGGCACGGGTGTTCAGCGATCCGGCCCGCATCCATCCTGTCGCCCATCACGGCCGCTTCTTCGATGTGGAGGGCTATCACCTCTGCGAACCGTCCCGCCAGCGCACGCCGGTGCTGTTTCAGGCCGGCACCTCGCCGCGCGGGCAGGCATTCGCCGGCCGCCACGCCGAATGCGTCTTCATTTCGGCCCGCGACAAGGAGACGGCCCGCACCGCGGCCCGCGCCATCCGCGCCGAAGCGGTCAGGGCCGGCCGGCAGGCCGACGACGTGAAGATCTTCGTCGGCATCGCCGTCATTCCCGGCCGCACCACCGCCGAGGCGGAAGAAAAGAAGGCCGAGTACCTGCGCTTTGCCAGCCCGGAAGCGGGGCTGGCGCATTTTTCGGCCTCGACCGGCATCGATTTCGCCCGCTTCGGGCCCGACGATCCGATCCCCTATGCGCCCGGCAATGCCATCCGCTCGGCCACCGCCGCGGCGGCGCGGCGCGGGCTGACGAAGCGCGATCTGCTGGAAGAGCTCGCGCTCGGCGGGCGCTACAGCGTGCTCACCGGCGATGCGACGACAATCGCCGATGAACTGCAGAGCTGGATCGGGGACGGCGAGATCGACGGCTTCAACCTGAGCCGCATCGTGGTGCCGGAGAGCTTCTCCGATTTCATCGATATCGTCATTCCGGAGCTTCAGGATCGCGGCCTCTACAAGACCGCCTATGGCAGCGGATCCTTCCGGGACAGCCTGTTCGGCGGGGGCGATCGCCTGCCCGACCGCCACCCGGCCCACGCCTTCCGCCAGCCCGCGGCCGGCAGCGCGTCTGCCAGACAGACAACGCCGGCCTGAAGCCGGCAATGACAGCCAGCCCGGCTGACAAAAAACCGGCCTGACAGAGCGGTCCCGCCGTTGCCGGCGGGACCGGCTTCCGGGTCGCCGCGGCTGACGGCGGGGAGCGCATCACGCACGCCAACGGCAGGCTGCCCGGTGCCAGGCCTTTTGCCCGGCACCGGGCCCCGTCTCAGCTGCGCGGCAGCCGGTGGAGGGCAGCCACGAAGGTGTCGATGTCCTCGCGCGTGTTATAGAGCGCGAGAGAGGCCCGAACGGTTTTTTCCACCCCGAAGCGGCGCAGCGCCGGCTGCGCGCAGTGATGCCCGGAGCGGGTCGCGATGCCGTAGCGGTCCAGATGCCGGGACACGTCATCGGGATCGGTGCCGGCAATCACGAACGACAGCACGCTGGCCTTGTTGCGCGCCGTACCGATGAGGCGGAGGTCGCGAACCTCCTGAAGCGCCTCGGTGGCATAGACGAGCAGTTCGTGCTCGTAGGCGGCAATCGCGGGCAGGCCGATCCGGCGCAGGTAATCGACCGCAGCCCCCAGACCGACGGCGCCGGCGATATCCGGCGTTCCGGCCTCGAACTTCTCCGGAATGTCGTTGAAGGTGGTCCGCTCGAAGGTGACATCCCGGATCATGTGGCCGCCGCCCTGCCAGGGAGGCAGCTTTTCCAGAAGCGCCGCCTTGCCCCAGAGAATGCCGATCCCCGTGGGGCCGAAGATCTTGTGACCCGACAACACGAGAAAATCGGCATCGAGCGCCTGCACGTTCAGCGGAATGTGCGGCGAGGACTGGGCGGCGTCCACCAGCACCGGAATGCCGTGGGCATGCGCCAGCGGAATGATCTGCTCGATCGGGTTGATCGTGCCGAGCGCGTTGGCCACATGGGTGACCGAGACGATCTTCGTGCGCGGCGTCAGCAGGGCGGCGAATTTCTCCAGAATGAGCTCGCCCCGCTCGTTGACGGGCGCCACCTTCAGCACCGCGCCCGTCTCCTGCGACAGGAGCTGCCAGGGCACGATGTTGGCGTGATGCTCGATATGCGAGATGACGATCTCGTCGCCGCGACCGATGTTCTGCCGGCCGTAGGTCTGTGCCACGAGGTTGATGGCCTCGGTGGTGCCCCGCACGAACGCGATTTCTTTCGACGAACCGGCGCCGATGAAATCGCGCAGCTTGTCGCGCGCGCCCTCGAACA
>NZ_DAISHT010000003.1:0-51758 GCF_036822375.1 Pseudoxanthobacter sp.
GCAGATCGACCTTGTAGCCCTTCTCTTCCAGCACCTTCTTCATGTTGTCGCCGTCCGCGATCCAGCGCGCGGAAGACTTGGTCGGCATCGCCACGCCGATGGTCGCCTGATCGGCCGCAAAGGCGGGCGCGGTGAAGGTGACGGCGCCGAGCACGAGGCCGGCGAGAATGGAGGTCAGTGCCTTCATGGTGGAGTCTTCTCCCTGCTTGTTGTCGTGACCGCTGCCTTGCGTCCGGCGGATCGTCACCTGTGCAGGTGCGTCGGCCGGGGGGCAGTCTTGTTCGTGTCGCCCGGGTGTGGCCGCAGCAGGTTCACCCTGTCTGTCGGACGCGGCGTGGGGCCTTGTGTGCTGCAGCCGGCGGCAGGCCGGCTTCCTCTGCCTTCCCGTTCGTTGCGGCGGGGCCGGGCCGAAAATGATGGGCGCCCCTCATGCGCAGACGTTGACGGTATTTTGTCATAACTTTCAAATGTATTTTTTCCCGTGATCCATAACCTTTTTGATATATCTCCTGGGAGACCGGCGGAAACCCGCACCGTCCGCGTGCCCGCGGAATTGTGGCAACATGCTGGACAGAAATGATAAAATGCCATTGTGCCGAGCGGGGACGGGTGAATGGGTGAGAGCGCTTCCACCACTGCACGAACGCCAACCTTTCGCTCCGGCGCGCCGCTGGAACGGCTGCTGCGGGCGGGTCTGAAGCTGCGGCATCTGCAATTGCTCGTGGCGCTCGACGATGAGCGGAAGTTGCAGCAGGCGGCCGCAGCGCTGAACATTTCGCAGCCAGCCGCCTCCAAGATGCTGGGCGATATCGAAACGATTGTCGGGATGCCGCTGTTCGTGCGCCTTGCGCGCGGCATCGAGCCGAACATCTATGGCGAGGCTTTGATTCGGCGTGCGCGCGCCATGCTGGCCGAGCTGAATCAGGCCGGCGAGGAGATTGCGGCGCTGCGGGCGGGCGAGGGCGGCAGCGTGGCCGTGGGCGCGGTGATGGCCCCGGCGGTGGAGGCGCTGGTCGAGGCGATCGAGAGTGTGCGCGCCCGCCTGCCGCGGGTGGAAATCAGCGCACAGGTCGAGACCAGCGACGTGCTTTCCGAAGCGCTGCTGGCCTCCCGGCTCGATTTCGTCATTGCCCGCATTCCGGTCATGGCCGATCCCGGCCCCTTCGATTACCGCGAGATCGGGCCGGAGGATGTGGCGCTGGTGGTGCGGGCAAGCCATCCGCTGGCGGCGCTGAAGGCGGTGACGCCGAAGGACCTCGACCATCGCGACTGGGTGATGCAGCCGCGCGGCTCGCTGCTGCGCCGGGCGCTGGAGGCGATGCTGCGCCGCCATGGCGTGGCGCCGCCGCAGCGGGTGGTCAACACCGGCTCGTTCCTGATGACGCTGGTGATGACGGCGCGCACCGATGCCATTGCTCCGATGGCGATTCCGGTGGCGGACCTGATGATGGAGGCGGGCAATTTCCGCCGCCTGCCGCTGACCGAGCGGCTGGAGGTGGAGCCGTTCGGCCTCATCCGCGCCCGCGGCCGCCAGCTTTCCCCGGCCGCGGAGGTGCTTTACCGGGCGGTGGAAGCACGTCTTCTGGGTATTGTCGGGTCGTGATGTGCCACTGCACGTTTACAACCGCGGCCGGACAGGGCTAGTTTCGCAAATCATTCTGAACAAAGGCGGCGCCTCGTTCTCGTTCTGGCCAATCGTGCGGGACGGCGGGCGGTTTTGCGCCGGAAGGATCGAACCGATGACCGTCAGGGCAGGCAGGGCCGGGCTGAAGCCGGCGATGCAGGGGCATGCGCACGAGCCCGGTGCGCCACCGCCGCCGGCGCGCCGGTCGCGCCGGGCGGTGCTGCCGGCCAGCCTGTTCGGTGATCTGCCGGTGGTGGTGCTGCCGGCGGTGGATTCCGACGGACCGCAGCACGAGCAGATCTACAACCGCCTGCGGCAGGCCCTCATCGCCGGCCGGCTGCGCCCCGGCGTCAGCCTCAGCCTGCGCAGTCTGGCGCTGTCGCTCGACAGCGGCCTGATGCCGGTGCGCGAGGCGGTGCGCCGGCTGGCTGCCGAAGGGCTGCTGCATGTGCTGGAAAACCGCCGGCTGTGCGTGCCGGTGCTGACGCGGGCCCGGTTCGACGAGCTGATGCAGGCCCGCCTGCTGCTGGAACCGGCCTGCGCCGTGCGGGCGCTGCCGTTCATCGATCCGGCGCGGCTGTGCCGCATCCGCGATGCCGACGCGCGCATGAACGCCAGCTATCCGGCCGGCGATGCCGAGCGTTATATGCTGGAAAACTACCGGTTCCATTTCGAAATCTACCATGCCGCCCCGTCGGAGGTGCTGGTGCCGGTGCTGGAAGGCGTGTGGGCGCAGTTCGGTCCGTTCATGCGGGCGGTGTTTCCGCAGGTCGACGGGGCCGGCTTCCGCGACAAGCATTTTGCCGCCATGGCTGCCATCGAGGCCGGCGACGGGCCCGCGCTCGCACAGGCCGTGCGCGATGACATCGACGACGGCCGGGCCCTGCTGGAACGCGCCGTGAGCGCCGGCGACGGCTTCGCGCCCTGAGGCCGGCACCCACCGTCGCCGAGGCGATGGTGCCCCATTGCCGAAGCGGCGCAGCGGCAATATTGTGATCACAATTTCGCTGCCGGTCTTACCCGTCGGGGTTCCTGCCGGTGGCGGCGACCCATCCGGATCCTGCGATCATGCCCGTTCTGCCCTCTTCGCTGCCGTCCCGTGAGGCCTTTGAGGCCGCCGGTCGCCGGCTCTATGCCGCCGAGGCGGCCCTTTTCGAGGCGCGCCGGCCGAAATCGGCCGCCGCCCGCGACAGCGGCGCCGCCGGCTTTGCCGGCGGCGTGCCGATGCACTGGATGCTCGACTGGCCGATGCCGTTTCCGATGATCGTCGCCGGCGCCTGCGGGGTGCACCTGACCGATATCGACGGCAACGTTCTGGTCGATTTCTGTCTGGGCGATACCGGTGCGATGTTCGGCCACGGTCCGGCGCCGGTGGTGGCGGCGATGGCCGCCAGTGCCACGCGCGGGCTGACCTTCATGCTGCCTTCGGCCGATGCCGCGCCGGTGGGCGCGCTGCTGGCACAGCACTTCGGCCTCAGTCACTGGCAGGTTGCGACCACTGCCAGCGACGCCAACCGCTTTGCCCTGCGCGCGGCCCGCGCGGTGACCGGGCGCAGCCGCATTCTGGTGTTTGACGGCTGCTATCACGGCACGGTGGAAGACACGCTGGTCGATCTCGTCGACGGCGCCACCATCACCCGCCGGTCGCTGATCGGGCAGGTGGCCGACACAGGGCTGACCACGGTTGCCGTGCCGTTCAACGATGTCGGGGCGCTGGCCGCGGCGCTGGCCGACGGCGATATCGCCTGCGTGATCGCCGAGCCGGTGATGACGAACTGCTCGATGATCCTGCCGGCGCCGGGCTTCCACGCGGAACTGCGCCGGCTGACGCGCGCCGCCGGCACGCTGCTGCTGATCGACGAGACGCACACGCTTTCCACCGGCCCCGGCGGCTATACCGGCGCGCACGGGCTGGAACCCGACCTGATGGTGATGGGCAAGCCCGTGGCCGGCGGTGTGCCGGCCGCCGTCTGGGGCATGAGCGAGGCGGTGGCGGCACGTTTTGCGCTCGTGCGCGATCGCGAGGAGCATGGCCACTCCGGCATCGGCACCACGCTGTCGGGCTCGGCCCTGCAGCTCGCCTGCCTGCGGGCCTGCCTCTCGGAGGTGATGACCGGGGCGACCTACGCGGCGATGCTGCGGCAGGCCGGGCGCATCGAAGCCGGGCTTGCGTCCGCCATTGCGGCGCTGGGGCTCGACTGGCATGTGGCGCGCGTCGGCGCCCGTCTGGAGGTGGTGTTCCGGGCCCGTCCGCTGCTGAACGCCGCCGATGCCCGTGCGGCCGCGCTGCCGGAGGCCGAACGCGCCCTGCACCTGATGCTGCTGAATGCAGGCTTTCTGCTGACGCCGTTCCACGACATGGTTCTGGTCGGGCCGATGGTGACCGACGATGAGGCCGATGGCTTCGTCGCCGCCTTCGCCGCTGCGGCCGGCCGCCTCAGGCAAGCCGCGGAGATGCTGTGATGACCCTTGCTCCCGATACCCTCTCCGTGCGCCCGCAGGGGGCCGCCGACATCGAGGAAGCGCGCGCATTCCTCGGCGATCATCCCGAGATCGTCGCCGTCGACCTCGTGCTCGTCGATGCCAACGGCATCGGGCGCGGCAAGATCGTGCGCCGCCATGAGCTGATGGCCATCTATCGCAACGGTCGCCACCTGCCGGGTTCCATCCTCGGCCTCGACGTGACGGGCGAGGATGTGGAGGAGACCGGGCTGGTGTGGTCCGATGGCGATGCCGACCGCCGCGCCTGGCCGGTGCCCGGCACGCTGGTGGCGCAGCCCTGGACCACACCGCCGCGGGCGCAGGTGCAGCTTTCGCTCTACGAACTCGATGGCACGCCGATGGCCGCCGATCCGCGTCACGCGCTGGCGCGGCAGGATGAAAGCCTGCGGGCCGGCGGCATGAACCCGGTGCTGGCCTTCGAGCTGGAGTTCTATCTGCTCGACCGCGAAGCCGCCGCCGACGGCAGCCCGCAGCCGGCGCGCCTGCCGCTGACCGGCGAGCGGCCGGCCGCCATTCAGGTCTACCGCGTGGACGAACTCGACCGGCTGGAGCCGTTCGTCGATGCCATCTATCAGGCCGCGGCCGAGCAGGATCTGCCGGTGGAGACGATGATCTCCGAATATGCCCCCGGCCAGTACGAACTGACGCTGCGCCACCGGCCCGATGCGCTGCGCGCGGCCGACGATCTCGTCATGCTGAAGCGGCTGATCCGGGCGCTGGCCGCGCGCCACGGCATGATCGCCTGTTTCATGGCCAAGCCCTTTGCCGGCTATGCCGGCAGCGGCATGCATCTGCATGCCAGCCTTGCCGATGACGACGGCAACAACCTGTTTGCCGACCGGGAGGGCGAAATCGCGCCGCTGCTGCGCCACGCCATCGGCGGCCTGACGCAGACCATGGGCGAAAGCCTGCTGGTGTTCGCGCCGCATCTCAATTCGTGGCGGCGATTCGCGACCGGCTCCTATTCGCCGGTTGCCCCCAACTGGGGCCTCAACAACCGCTCCGTGGCGGTGCGCGTGCCGGCCGGCAGCGCGGCCGGCCGGCATCTGGAACAGCGCGTGGCCGGTGTCGATGCCAATCCCTATCTCGTCGGCGCGACCGTGCTGGCCGGCTTGCGGCGCGGCATCGCCGGTGCCGTGGAACCGGGCGAGCCGGTCAGCGGCAACGGCTATCAGAACGCAAAAATCGACGGCATTCCCTCAGGCTGGCTGGAGGCGATTGCGGTGGCGGAGCGCTCGGAATTTGTGCGCGAAGCGCTGGGGCCGGTGCTGCACCGGGTGCTGATTGCGCTGAAGCGGGCCGAATATGCCCGGTTCGCCGCCGACATCACGCCGCTCGAATACCGCGCCTATCTGGAAACGGTCTGAGTGCCGCGACGAGCCGCCATGCTTGTCAGAAGGGCGGCGGTGGTGGCAGTGGTGGCGTGGCCCGGCGCGCGCCGGCCTTTCCGCAACAGCGGCGGGCGGCAGCGCGGCAGGCCACCCGGACAGGAAGGGCAGGAGCAAGGGGCAGCGACGATGGGCAAGTTGACGCTGGAGGATGTGGCCCGCGAGGCCGGCGTCAGTCTGGCGACCGTAGACCGCGTTGTGAACGGACGGGCGGGCGTTCATGCCCGCACGATCGAGCGGGTTCAGGCGGCCATCCGCCAGCTCGATTTCCGGCCGGATCGCCACGCCTCCCGCCTCGCCCGCGGGCGCAATTACGACTTCCGCATCCTCCTGCCCAGCGGTGAAAACGATTTCATGAAGATTCTTGCCGCCGAGTTCCGCCAGACGGACGTGCGGATGCGGCAGGAGCGCGTTGAAATCGGCCTGACGGAAGTGGACGTGTTCGACGGTGCGGCCCTTGCCGCTGCGCTGGACGCGCTGCCGCGCACCATCGACGGTGCGGCCGTGATTGCGCTGGATCACCCGGCGGTCGCCGAGGCGGTGAACGGGCTTTCCGATGCCGGGGTGCCGGTTCTGACGCTCGTTTCCGACCTGCCGCAGACGCGGCGGGCGCGTTTCGTCGGCATCGACAATTTCGCGGCCGGCCGCACGGCCGCCTCGCTGGTGGGGCGGCTCACCGCCGGACGCAGCGGAAAGGTGGGGCTTATCGCCGGTTCGCTGGCGCTGCGCGACCATATCGAGCGCCACAGCGGCTTCGAACAGGTGCTGGCGCTGGAATATCCCCATCTGGAGGTGCTGCCGGTGCGCGAGGGGCGCGACGAGAACGCCCGCGTGGAGGCGGCGGCGGCGCAACTGCTGGCCGAAAATTCCGATCTGGTGGCGCTTTACAATGTCGGCGGCGGCCAGCTCGGTGTCGTCAACGCGCTGGAGGCATCGGGGCGGGCGAAAGAGGTGGTGTTCGTTGCCCACGAACTCACGCCGCTGTCGCGCCGCCAGCTGATGCGCGGCACCATCGATGCCATCATCAATCAGGATGCCGGCCACATGGCCCGCAGCGTGGCGCGCATCCTGCTGGCGCTGCGCGAGGGCGACCCGATCGTCACGGCGCAGGAGCGTATCCGCATCGAGATCTTCCTGCGCGACAACCTGCCTTGACGTGACAGGCCGCCCGGAGCGCCGGCGCTGCGCGCGCCATGCCGGGTTGACGAGTGTAACAGTATAACATAACAATGCCCGTGCCGGTTCCGCTGAGGGGCCGGCCTGCCGGCGGCCGGGCCGGATTTTCTCACGATTTCAGAGCGGAGCGGTCCCCATGCCGGGTTTCAGGATGAACAGGCGCCTTGTTTCCGTCGTCGCTGTGCTGGCGGCGCTTGCCGGCAGTGCCGGGGCGGCCGCGGCGGGCGAGCCGCTGCGCGTGGTTGCCGCGGAGAACGTCTATGGCGATATCGCCGCGGCGGTCGGCGGCGACCGGGTGACGGTGACCAGCATCATCGCCAGCCCCTCCGACGACCCGCACCTGTTCGAGGCCAGCCCTTCCACGGCGCGGGCGCTGGCCGAGGCGGCGCTCGTCATCTACAACGGGGCCGATTACGATGCGTGGATGACGAAGCTGCTCGGCGCCTCCCACAATGCCGCCCGCAAGGTGATCGTGGCGGCGGACCTGATGAAGGTGCCGGCGGGCGCGAACCCGCACATCTGGTATGATCCGGCGACTGCGCTGGCGGTGGCCGATGCGACGGCGGCGGCGCTCATTGCCCGCGATCCGGCCGATGCGACGGCCATCGGCGCCAATCTGGCGGCCTTCAGGGCCAGCATGAAGCCGGTGATGGACGAGGTGGCCGCGCTGAAGGCGCGTTACGACGGCACTGTCGTGGCGGCCACCGAACCGGTGTTCGGCTACATGGCCGATGCCATCGGCCTGAAGATGCAGAACATGGCCTTCCAGCAGTCGGTGATGAACGACACCGAGCCGACGCCCTCGCAGGTCATCGCCTTCGAGAAGGGGCTGAGCGACGGCACTGTCCGCGTTCTGTTCTATAATCAGCAGGTGACGGATTCGGCGACGGAGCGGTTGCTCGGCATCGCGCGGGCCCATAACGTGCCGGTCGTGGGCGTGACCGAGACCGCGCCGAAGGACAAGAGCTTTGCGGGCTGGATGATGGATGAACTGAACGAGACGGGCGCAGCGCTCGCCAGGGCGGCCGGGCAGAAATCGTGACAGCAGCGGTCAGCCTCAGCGGCGTGCGGCTGGTGCAGGGCGGCCGGGCCATCCTGAACGACGTGTCGTTCAGGGTGGAGCCGGGCGAGTTCATCGGTGTGCTGGGTGCCAACGGCGCCGGCAAGACCACGATGATGCGCGCCATTCTGGGGCTGATGCCGGTGGCTGCGGGCGAAATCCGCGTCAATGGCGCTGCCGTTGCCCGCGGCAACCCGGCCATTGGCTATGTGCCGCAGGTGCGCCGGTCGCTCGCCGAGCTGCAGCTGACGGGGCTGGAACTGGTGGCCTCGGCGGCGGGGGGCGAGCGCTGGGGCTGGCCTTTCGCCCGGCGCCGCGACCGCGATGCCGCGCGCGCGGCGCTGGATCTGGTGGGCGCCGGCTTCCTTGCCGGCCGTCCGCTTGCCGAAATGTCCGGCGGCGAGCGTCAGCGCCTGCTCATCGCGCAGGCCATCATGGGCGAGCCGGCGCTGCTGCTGCTCGACGAACCGCTCGTCAGTCTCGATCCGAGCCGGCAGAACGAGATCGTGCAGCTGACGGCCCGCGTTGCCCGCGAGCGCAACGTGGCCGTGCTGTTCAGCGCCCACGAGGTCAACCCGCTGATGGGGGCCATCGACCGGGTGCTGTATCTGGCCGGCGGGGCTGCGGCCATCGGGCCGGTGGACGAGGTCGTGACCGGGCCGGTGCTGTCGCGGCTCTATCATGCGCCCATCGATGTGGTGCGTGTCGACGGGCGCATTTTCGTTATGAGCGGCCGGTCGGACGTGGAGCGCGGCGGCCACTGCGGCCATCCGCACTGCGACGACCACGACCACAGCCAGCACCACCACGCACACTGACGGCCGGTCGGCCGGCGGCGGCCGGCCCGGCCTCTCAGCGCGGCTCCGCTTCATTCCGGCTCCGGTCCATGCCGGCTCCGCTCAGCGCAGGCTCCAGAACCGGTAGTGTCCGTCGTCGTCGTTGACCGACCCTTCGACTTCCTTGGCGAAGCCGGGGAAGGTGCGGCCCCAGTTCTCCAGCGCCCGCATGTAGCTCAGCCAGGGCCCCTCCGCATCGCCGAAGCACTCGCCCGGCATGACGATGGGGATGCCCGGCGGGTAGGGAATGACGCCGGTGCCGGCAATGCGGCCGGCCAGCGCATCCAGCGGCAGCAGCTCGGCATCGCCGGCCATGAGGCGGGCGTTGGCGGCGCGCGGCGGCAGGCGCGGGTCCGGCAGGCCGGCAAAGGCGGCGGCCTGCTTGCGATCCAGCCGGTTGAGGCGCATGTGAGCGAACATCTCGTCGCACAGATCGCGCAGGCCCATGCGGGCATAGCGTTTCGGCGCGGCCGCCACGATGTGCGGCAGGGTCTGCTTCAGCGGTTTGTTGTCGTCATATTCCTGCTTGAAGTCGAGCAGCGTGGACATCAGCGTGCCCCACTTGCCCTTGGTGATGCCGAAGGAGAACAGGCACAGCACCATGAAATCGGTCGTGCGCGAGGGAATGATGCCGTAATTGTGCAGATAGGCGCTCAGCACTTCGGCCGGCACGCCGGAATCCTGCAACTCGCCGTCGTCGCCCATGCCCGGCGTCAGAATGCCGGCCTTGATGGGGTCGAGCATGCACCAGCCTTCCGGCAGACCTTCGAAACCGTGCCAGGACTGGCCGGGGTGCAGCAGCCACGGTTCCGCGCTGGTTGCCAGCCAGTCCGGGTCGGCATCCTCGAAGCGCACCAGTTCGCCGTTCTCGTCCTTCACCAGCGGTGCGTTCCACGGCCGGAAGAACCAGTCGCCGCGGCCGGCGAAGGTATCGTAGGCGCGCGCCAGCGCCTGACGGAAGGAAATGGCTTCGTTGATGACCTCCCGCGTCAGCGCACCGCCGCTCGGGCCGTCCATCATCGCGGCGCCGATTTCGTTGGAGGCGATCAGCGCATAGAGCGGCGAGGTGGTGGTCTGCGCCATGTAGGCTTCGTTGAAGCGGCTGTGTTCAACCGGCTGCCGGCCGTTGCGCACATGGATGTAGGAGGTCTGCGACAGGGCGGCGAGCAGCTTGTGGGTCGACTGCGTGGCCAGCACCGTCGGCCCGTCCGCCGGGTGGTCGTCCGGGTCGCCGCGCATGGCATAGCGGTTATCGTAGAGCCGGTTGAAGCGGGCGTAGCCGAACCACGCCTCGTCGAAATGAATGCGGTCGACGCTCTGTGCCAAAAGGTCTTCCACGGCGCTGGCATCATAGCACAGGCCGTCGTAGGTGCAGTTGGTGACAACGGCGTAGACCGGCCCGGCCTTGCTCGCCATGCCGGCCAGCGGGTGCTGTTCAAGCCGCGCGGCGATAAGTTCGGGGTCGAACTGAAAGGGCGAGATCGGGCCGATGATGCCGTAGCGGTTGCGGGTGGGCGTGAAGAACAGCGGAATGCCGCCGGAGAAGATCAGGCCCTGTTCGATCGACTTGTGGCAGTTGCGGTCGCACAGAGCGAACTGGCCGTCGGCGACCATGGCCGTCATCACCGTGCGGTTGGAACCGGAGGTACCGGAAAGGCCGGAATAGGAGCGGTGGGCGCCGAACACGCGCGCGGCATATTGCTCGGCCTCGCCGATCGGGCCGGTATGGTCCAGAAGCGAGCCGAGCTGCTCGCGCTCGATGCCGGTGTCGGTGCGGAAGATGTTCTCGCCGAAGAAATCGAAGAACGAACGGCCGGCCGGCGTTTTGGTGAAGGCGACGCCGCCCTGATGGCCGGGCGCCGCCCATGAATATTCGGCGGTATCCGCATAGTCGAACAGGGCGCGCGTAAAGGGCGGCAGCAGTTCCTCGCGATAGCGCTTGATGGCTGCCACGATGCGCCCTGCGATGAAGGACGTCGTGTCCTCAAGCATCCAGACATATTCGTTGGCGAGCTGCATCACCTCAACCGTCAGTTCCGCGCCGATGTTGCGGTCTTCCATGAGGATGACCGGAATATCGGCATTGCGGGTGCGGATGGTGCGCAGCAGGTCCATGCCGTCTTCTTCCGACAGGCCCTCCTCGCGTTCGCGGGTCCAGTCGAGCAGGATGGCGTCGAGCGAGGGGTCGGAAACGATAGCGGCGCGGCCGTCGGGGTAGGTTACGGCTTCCACCACCTCGATGCCGCGGGCCTGCAGCTCCTCCGAAAGGGCGCGCACCGCCCGGCCGCCGACGCTGGTCGGCATCGCCAGCGTGTCATCCACGATCAGGACCTTGGGCTTATGCAGTTTGATCGTGCGGCCCAGCATGGCGGGTCTCCCGTTTTTCCGATGATGGCCGGATAGCGCCGGATTGCATCAGCCGCGTGACGGCGGGGCAGGGGCACAACGGGCCGATGCCGGATGGTCCACCATCGCAACGCCCGGCGCCACCGCCACGGGGCCGCCGGCGGAGAGAGTTTGCGGAAAAGTGATCGGCGGTGCGGCGGAAACCCGGTCGCGGTGCGTTGCTCAGGGAGAGGCGCGGGCGGCCGCCGCAACAATGCCGGCTTGTGCGGCGCACACTGCCGCATGGGGGCCGGGCAGCGACGCAGACGACAATAGAGAGGCAGCGGCCGGCAATGCGAACGGGCGGGATGGCGACGGGGCTTGTGGCGGCAATGGTCGCGGCGCTTGTTCTTGCAGGCTGCAGTCGTGGCCTGCCCGGCAGCGAGCGCATGTTTCTGGATGGCGATGCCTACGATATCGCCATGCATCGCGGGGCTGCGCCGGTGGTGGTGTTTGCCAGCGATGTCGGCCGGACCAAGGGGGAGTGGCGGCCGGTCTACAGCGCCATCGCGGCCGCCAACGCCACCTTCGCCTGGGACCGGCCGGGCCTTGGCGGCAGCGCGGCAAGCCTCGATCCGCGCGACGGCACGGAGGTGGTGGACGAACTGGAGCAGTTGCTGCGCGCGCGCAACGTGACCGGCCCGCTGGTGCTGGTGGGCGACGGATCGGGCGGGCTCTACATGCAGCTCTTTGCCCGGCTGCATCCGCAGCGCATCGCCGGGCTGGTGCTGGTGAACCCGGTCGCCCCGGCCACTTTCGGCCTCTCCGGCGGCCCGGCGGCGCGCACGCGGCTGCCGGGCAGCACCGTGCGGGTCGCCGGCCTTGGCGGGGCGGCCCGCGCCGAATATGCCGCACTCGCCGTGACCGGCGAGGAGGTGCGGTCGGCCCCCGCGCTGCCCGCGGACCTTCCCGTGGTGCTGGTGATGAGCCGGGAGCCGGCGGGCAAGGGCGACGAGGCGGCCGCCGATGCCGCCCGGCAGGCCGCGTTCGCGCGGCTCTGGCCCGGGGCGGATGTGCGGATCGTGGAAGGCGGGCCGGCTCTTGTGGCCGGCAATCCCGAAGCTGTGATAAGCGCCATTCAGGCGGTGCTTGCACGGGCGGACAAAAGCGACGACCCGGCAGCGGACAGCGGAGGAGGGACACCATGACGGAAGAACGCCGGCGCCCGGTTGCCGGGGACTTTCGCTTCTGGAGCGAGGACAAGGTGCGGTTTTCCGATCTCGATGTGCTCGGCCACTGCAACAATGTGGCCGTGACGCGCTATTTCGAGACGGCCCGCGTGGAAGTTCTGGAAGCTGCCGGCGTGCGGCTGACCGAGGGCCGGCTGTTGCCGGCGGTGGTGCGCACCACGGTCACTTTTCACCGCGAGATGTTCTATGGCGCGACGGTGCGCATCGGCACCCGCATCACCCGGTTCGGGCGCACGTCGATGGTGCTGGAGAGCGCACTTTTTGATGCAGACAATTGTGCGGCGGACGCAGAGGTGGTGCTGGTGATGCTGGATGGTGAAAGCCACCGGCCGATTCCCGTGCCCGACGACCTGCGCACGCGGCTGGAGGCGGTGACCTGAGCAAGGCAGCCGCGCCCGGCTGGCCGGGCGCACGGGGAGACTGACGTCATGTACCTGCCGATCATCGTGGCCCTGATGGTGGTCCTGCCGGCCCTGTCGATCGTTATCGATCTCGTGGTCGCGCCGGGCGCGATGGGCTTTGCCGAAGTCGCCGGGCGCTGGCTGGTGTTCTGGATCGTCGGCGTGCGGCTGCTGATGGCCGGTGCCCGGCAGGTGTTCAGTCCCGATTTCACCGCCCGCACATTCTTCGGCATCAGCGACGTGCGGGCGCTGGTGGTGGTGCAGGAACTGGGGCTGGCCAACAGCGCCCTCGGCCTTCTGGGCGTGGCCACGCTGCTGATGCCGGCGTGGATCGCGCCGGCCGCGTTTGCCGGGGCGCTGTTCTTCGTGTTCGCCGGCCTGCGCCACAGCCTGCGCGGCACCCGCAACCGCGCCGAGACGGTGGCGATGGTCTCCGATTTCTATGCCTTCGCCGTTCTCACGGTGCTGCTGATCGTGATGCTGGCGCGGGCCTGACGGCCGGCAGGCGGGCCGGGTGACGAAGCGGACCGGGTGACGAAAAAACCCCGCCAGCCGGAAGGCTGACGGGGCTTGATCCTATGAAAGAAGCCTGTGGCCGCCATAATGCCGGCCGTGAAAGCGTCTCTGCATTAGGGTTCAGACTATCACCTTAACACAACGGCAATTGGCGCAAGATGCCTCCCGGAAAACGAGAGGTGAGGTAATCAGGCCGCGCCGCCGGCCGGCGGCAGCGGCGCCGCGCGGTGCTGCAGCGGGTCTTCGGTCACGTCGGTGGTGGCCGGCGGCAGGCCCAGTGCCGCCCGCATTTCCTGCAGCCGCGCCAGCGTGTGGGGTTCCATCTCGCTGAGCGGGCCGGGCACGAACTGCATCACCTCGGCGGCCAGTGCGCGCGCGGCGGCATCCGGCAGCAGGTCAGGCAGGGTGGCGATGGCATCGGCACCGGCAAATTCCACGATCAGGCTTTGCTGGTGAATGATGCGGGTGCGCTCCACAGGGTCGAGCCGCGAGAACGGCGCGTCCTTGGAGAGCACCTTCTGCGAGCGCTCAAGCCGGTCGCGGCGCACGGTGCCGCGGGCGTCCGCCAGCAGGATGAGCATGCGGATGACCGCCTCCACGAACCCGCCGCTGCGGATCTGCTTCAGCGCGGTCTGCACGTCCGGCAGCAGGAAGAGCTCGTCCTGGCTCTTGCGGGTGCGGTCGAAGGCATAGGGGGCGCCGAACCAGCGGGCGAGCGGGTTGGAATAGAGGCTGTAGAACATCACCTCGTGCCAGCCGTCGCGGACATCGCGGTAAAAGTCCATGGTCTGCTCAAGGATATCCGCCCCGAGCTGCTCCGCCCGCACGAACGGATTGGTGGCGGCAACGGGCTTGCGCTCGTCCTTCACCCTTTCGGCAACACTCTCCACAGCCTTCATCAGCGGATTGCCGGAGGCGAAGACGGAGCGCTGCACGCGCAGCGGATGCAGGTTGCGGCTCAGCTCGGCCGTGGTCTCGCTGACGCCGGCGCGCACCAGCGGACGGGCGAACACGTCATAATATTCGCCCTCCATCTCCGACAGCCGTGCGACGGCTGCAAAGGGGATCTCGTCCTGCCGCCCGTCGGCCTGACCCGGCAGGTCGGCGATGCGCCGTTCCTTGAACGACACGACGAAGTGCTTTTCCCCGTCTTCCTCAACCTCGTCGTCGATGACCATCTCGTAGAGGCCGGGTGCCAGCGCCTCGATGGTCTTGAGGGTGGAGGCGACCTCCGTGTGCTCGCGCCGGGCGATGGAGGACGACACGAAGATGCCGAGGTGGCCGACCGATTCGTGCACCATGTAGACGATGCGCTGGCCGCGGATGCGGATCTCGGTCTCGTCGGCGTAGGTATCGGCAATCCAGTTGAGCGCCTGATAAGGCGGGGTGATGTTGTCGCCATAGCTGGCGAACACGATCACCGGCGAGCGGATCTGCTTCAGGTCGAGGCTGCGGCCGTGTTCGAGGCGCGCCTCATTGCGGGCGAGCTTGTTGCCCACGAACAGTTCCCGCACGATCCACACGATTTCCTGCTCGTTGAGCAGGAAGAAGCCGCCCCACCACTTTTCGAATTCGAGAAAACGCGGGCGCTCGGTGTCGATCTTCGTGAAGAGGTCGTAATATTTGCGGAAATAGTTGCGGCTCGGGTTGAGCATTTCGAAATTGTGCACCAGCCAGGCGCCGTCGAAGATGCCGTTGCCGAGATCGGCGAGCCACATCGGCACGATCTGGCCGCCTTTCAGGCCGGCCGAATAGCGCATGGAGTCGGCCCCGACCGAGCCCGACCAGGTCGAGACCGGCGCGCCGTTCAGCACCAGCGGTCCGGTGATATCCGGGCTGGTGGCGCCGAGCAGCAGCGTGGCCCAGCCGCCCTGACAGTTGCCGATGACGACCGGCTTGGGGGCATCGGGATGTTCCGCCTGCACCCGCCGCACGAAGGTCGCCTCGGCGCGCGTCACGTCGGCCAGCGTCTGGCCCGGCTCCGGCTTGCGGCGGAACGAGACGAAATAGACCGGGTGTCCGCCCTTCAGCGCCACGCCGACCTGACTGTCGTATTTGAAGCCGCCGATGCCGGCGCCGTGGCCGGCCCGCGGATCGATGATGATGTAGGGGCGCTTGTTGGCGCGCACCGTCACGCCCGCCGGGGGCCGGATGCGCAGCAGCATGTAGCTGCACGGACGCGGCAGGTCGGCACCGTCGATGACGATGTCGTAGTCGTAGGCGAGCACCGGCGGGCAGCCGGCTTCCTCATGGGCAATGAAGGTGTCGCCGCGCTCGCGCAGGGTATCGAGCGTCAGCACCAGCCGCTGGGCGCGGTCGGTCAGATAGCTCTGCCAGGCAGCGGCCAGCGTCCGTGCCGTGTCGGGGGCGGTGAGGTCGTGAAGCAGGGCGGCGGACGCGGCAAGCGAGGCCCGCGCCCGTTCGCCGTGGCTGCGGGTCAGGGCCTCTCTGTGCAGGCCGGAGGCGCGGCTTGCCAGCTCGCCCATGCTCGACCACTCGGAAAGCTGGCTGGCAAACTGCAGCGCGCGGCTGCGCGCCGTGTTGGTGCTGCCATCCAGAATGCGGGACCACAGCGGCGTGCCACCGGGGACGCCGGAAAGGGGAGAGTTCACATCATCCTCCTGCATTCCACCACACGAGCGGAACTGCCGGCCGCGCAATGCCGCCGGCCGGGTTGCTGGCCGTGGCCCGCCTTGGGTGTTTTCTCCGCTCCGGCCCGCCCGCCGGGTTGCCCGGCGGGGCGCGCATGCCGCACGGTTCCCGACGAGAATCGTGCGGTGCGGGGCTCGGTCTGGTCACCGCCGGCGGCAGCACGGTCGCCGGCGGGTTGCCCGCATTGTCTGCGGCGTGTGTTTCGGGGCGATGACAGCCTGTGCCGGCCATACCCCGCCACGCCGGCGGCCCGGCGCCGATCGCTCAGGCCATCACATCTCAGGCCATCACATGGAAGCCGGCATCGATATGCAGCGTCGTGCCGGTGATGTTGCGGCCCGCCGGGCTCGCCAGAAACACCGCCCCGGCGCCGACGTCGTCGATGGTCGCCAGCCGCTTCAGCGGGGTGCGCTCGGCGGCATCGTCCATCATCTGCTTGAAGTTAGCGATGCCGCTGGAAGCGCGGGTGGCGATCGTTCCGGGCGACAGGGCATTGACCGTCACGCCCGACGGTCCAAGCTCGGCGGCCAGCTGGCGCGTGGTCGCCTCCAGCGCGGCCTTGACCGGCCCCATGATCGAATAGTTGCTGACCACCTTCTCCGCGCCGTAGAAGCTCATGGTCAGGCAGGCTCCGCCCGGCTGCAGCAGCGGCTCGGCCAGATGCACGAGGCGGATGAAGGAATGCACCGAAACGTCCATCGCCAGCGAGAAACCCTCCGCCGAGGCATCGACGACGCGCCCGTGCAGGTCGCCCTTCGGGGCGAAGGCGATGGAATGCACCAGAATATCGAGCGAACCCCAGACGCGGGCGATCTCCTCGAACAGCGCCTGTTCTTCGTCGGGCCGGGACACGTCCAGCTTGGTGAAGATCGGCGCGCCGACCGCGGTGGCGAGCGGCTCCACATGCGGCTTCGCCTTGTCGTTGAGGTAGGTGATGGCAAGCTCTGCGCCGGCATCGTGCAGCGCATGCGCAATGCCCCATGCAATCGACTGATCGTTGGCGATGCCAACGACAAGCGCCCGCTTTCCGGCAAGGCTGAACGACGTCATCCGCGGCTCCACTCAGATGGGTTGGGCTGGGCACGTGTGTGGCCGGAGCGGTCCGGCCCGGTCCGGCGGGCAATACCGGTTCCGGTTGCGGAACCGGCCGGTGCGGGGTCTGCCCCGGCCGGCGTTTCGCTGTTGCCAAGGGAACGGCAGTTCGGCGCGCTTGGCAAGTGTGAATTGAATGCAGTGCAGCAAGAAACCGCCGGAGCGGTCGCCGCCGGCCCGCTGGCCGCACCGCCCGGCGCCGGCTGCCGGGCGGCCATCCGGGGCCGCCGCCGGCGTCTGCGCTGGCGGATCAAGCCATTAGAACCGCAGGCATTCTGCGCCCGGTCGCAAGCCGGCGCAGGACCGGCCGGCGCCCCGTGCGGCAATGCAACACAGGGATGGTCTGTGCTGTTGCGGTGCAATGACAGGAAGCGCCTTTGATGACGTATGATGCCGCGCCGCCGCACGGGGATGACGATCCGCTGGCCCGTGCGCCGGGCCTTTCCGCCCCGCGGATCGTCTGGTTCGTGCATCGTTTCTACGGCCGTGTGCGCGAAGACGACTTGCTGGGGCCGGTCTTTCTGGCGCGTCTCGGCACGGACTGGCAGCCCCATCTTGACCGGCTGGTGTCGTTCTGGACGCTCATCGCGCTCGGTCGCGGGTCTTATGACGGGCGCCCGCTGGAGGTGCACCGCAGCGTTGCGGCCGGTCATCCGCTGACGGCGGAACACTTCCGCCGCTGGCTCGACCTGTTCTCGCAGACGGCGGATGAACTGGGATCGCCGGCCGCCGCGCGCTTTCTGACCGGCCGTGCCGCCCGCATGGCAGAGACCTTCGGCACGGCGCTGCAGATCGCCCCGCCCCGTTCGCGCCGGGCGCTGGAGCCCGATGAACAGGCCCGCGTCAGCGCCCGCCAGGAGGCGCCGGCGACAGGCGCCCCCGACGCGGTGACGGGAGGCGACGGGGAACCGTCGCACCCGGAAAGCCGCCGGACGTGATCCGCCAGGTGGTTGCGGCATCGTCTTGCGGATCGGGATGGCGCGGCCCGCGATCCGTTTTCGCAAGGGGGCGCAGGACGCGGCGGCGGGTGCCGGCGCGCGATGCGGCGTTTCAGTCAGGCCCGGCGCAACGGGGAGAGGGAATGGCCAGTTCAGCTGTCGCGCTTGTGATCGTCGTTCTGATCACCGGCGTCATTTTCGTGCCGCTGTTCTTCCCGCAGAAGTTCAAGGCATTTCTGCAGGGCGCCGGCTATGTCTTTGGCGTCGGGCTGCTTTATCTGGTGCTTTATTCCGCGTTTGGCCCGTGAGATGACAGCGGCGGACGCATGTCGCCTGCCGCTGCGCCGCCGGTGAAACAGCAAAAAAAGGCCCGGGCGGGGCGCCCGGGCCTTTCCTCAGTCCGGCCGGGGCCGCTCTCAGAAGGCTTCGGTATCGAAGTTCATCAGGGTTGCGGAACCCGCCTTCAGCGCGGCTTCGAGGCCCAGCGTTTCCGGCAGCATGCGGGCCATGAAGAACCGCGCCACGCCGAGCTTGTTGCGATGCAGGACGCTGTCGCCCTTCAGCGCCTTGTCGGCCATCCGCGCCCACATCCAGGCAAAGGCCGTCAGGGCGAAGAAGCGCAGGTAGTCGGTCGCCGCGGCGCCGGTCGCGGCCGGATCGCCGGCTGCATCGGCCACGATGAGGGCGGTGGCCGCCTCAAGGCGCGCCAGCGCCGCCGCCGCCGGAGCGGTGAATTCCACCGCCGCCGGGTTGGCCGCGATCGCCGCCAGATCGGCCTTCACCAGCGCGAAGAACTCCGCCTGCAGCGCGCCGTTGTTCATGAACAGCTTGCGGCCGACGAGGTCCATCGCCTGAACGCCGTTGGTGCCTTCATAGATCTGCGTGATGCGGGCATCGCGCACGAACTGTTCCATGCCCCATTCGCGGATGTAGCCGTGGCCGCCGAAAACCTGCTGGCCGATGACCGCCGACTGGAAGCCGAAATCGGTGAAAGCCGCCTTGATGACCGGCGTCAGCAGCGCGATGCGCCCATCGGCAACGGCGCGCACGGCCGCGTCGGTCGAGTGGCTGCTCTTGTCCATTTCCAGCGCGGTGAACAGGGCCAGCGCGCGGGCCGCCTCCGTATAGCCGCGGATGGTCAGCAGCATCTTGCGCACATCGGGGTGATGCACGATGGAGGCGAGCGGAATCTTGCCGTCGACCGAGCGGCCCTGCAGGCGGTCATGGGCATAGGCGGCGGCATTCTGGTAGGCGGCATCCGCCACGCCGAGGCCCTCGATGCCGACGAACAGGCGCTCCGCGTTCATCATCGTGAACATGGCGGCGAGGCCGCGGTGGGGCTCGCCGACGAGCCAGCCGGTGGAGCCGTCGTAGTTCATCACGCAGGTCGGCTGGGCATGAATGCCCATCTTGTGCTCCAGCGCCCCGACCGAGAACGTGTTGCGCTGGCCCGGGTTGCCATCGGCATCCGGCAGGAACTTCGGCACCAGGAACAGGCTGATGCCCTTCACGCCCGCCGGCGCATCCGGCAGGCGCGCCAGCACCAGATGAATGATGTTGGAAACCAGCTCATGGTCGCCGGAGGAAATGAAGATCTTGGAGCCGCTCACCGCGTAGGTGCCGTCGCCGTTGGGCACGGCGCGGGTCTTGAGCAGGCCGAGATCGGTGCCGGCCGAAGATTCCGTCAGCGCCATGGCGCCCGACCATTCGCCGGACAGCATCTTCGGCAGATAGAGCGCCTTCAGGGCGTCGGAGGCGTGATGGTGAATGGCCTCGCTGGCGCCGCGCGTGAGGCCGGGGATGAGGCCGAACGACAGGTTGGCGCCCGACAGCATCTCGTCGAACAGGATCTGCACGGCGCGCGGCAGGCCCTGACCGCCATATTCCGGATCGCCCGAAAGCCCCTGCCAGCCGGCCTCGGCAAAGGCCTTGTAGGCTTCGTCGAAGCCCTTCGGCACATGCACCACGCCGTCGACCAGCTTTGCACCCTCGATGTCGGCCGGCAGGTTCAGCGGCTGCACGACTTCGGTACAGAACTTGCCGGCTTCTTCCAGAACGCTGACGGCAAGCTCTGCACTGATCTCCTCATAGCCGGGCAGCGCCGCCATCTCGGCGTCGAAATCGAACACCTCGTTCAGCAGAAAAGCCATGTCATCGACGGGGGCTTTGTAGGAGGGCATCGGTCTTGTCCTTCGTGAACCGGGCGCCGCCGGGCGGCGGCGCGTGGACATCTTGTTTGACAGGAAAGGCAGCTCCCCGGGCCGCGCGCAGGCGGCCCGGGGAGATAGGAACTCAGTTGCGCAGCGGCTTGCCGGTCTCGATCATGTGGCGGATGCGGTCCTGCGTGGCGCGGGTGAGGCAGAGATCGATGAAGGCCGCGCTCTCCCGCGCCTCCACCGCTTCCTCGCTCACCGGCGCGGCGGGATCGGCGCCTTCGCCGCCGGTCAGCACCGCCGCAAGGTGCGCCGCCACCACCTTGTCGTGGTCGAGCATCTTGCCGGCGGCTTCCAGCGCATCGGTTTCCGCCTTCAGGGCCGTCAGGCCGGCGGCGCCCGAAAGCGCGATCTGAACCCGCGGCCGGGCCGCATAGCCCTCAGCCAGCGCCAGAGCCCGGGTGCGGGCATCGGCCAGCAGGCGTTCGCGGTTCATGGTCACGGCGTCGGTCGCCTTCAGGTAGCCGATCGCCCGCGCGCTGTAGGCCCCGGCCGAGGTCGTGGCCGGGAAGATGACGCGGAAGGCGGCCACCGCCGCGGCCACCGGATCGTCGGGATGGAGCAGCGCAAAGCGCTGCAGCAGCTCCTTGCAGCCGCCCCACGCCGGCACCACGCCGATGCGGGTTTCCACCAGCCCCATCGTCGTCTCGGCGTGAGCCTGAATGGCATCGCAGTGCAGCAGCACCTCCGTGCCGCCGCCGAAGGCAATGCCGGCGACCGCACCGACCACCGGGAACGGCGCATATTTCAGCGCCATGAAGCGGCTGTGGCCGGCATCGAGGAATTCGCTGAGCGAGGCCTTGTCGCCGGCCTCGGCAAAGGCCAGCACGTTGCGCAGGTCGGCACCGGCGCTGAACAGCGGCGTCTCATTGGCAATGACGAGCGCGCGGAAATCGCTCTTCACCACCTCGATCGTCTTGTCGATGGCGCTGAACACCGGCAGGCCGAAGGTGTTCATCTTCGTTTTGTGCGAGAAGCACAGCACGCCGTCGCCGATATCGCGCAGCACGGCCGCCTCGCTCTCCCACACCGGGCCGCCCCTGAGGGCGAGGGCGGCAAGCGAGATGACGCCGGCCGGCACCGGCACCGGCGCCCGCTTCTTCGTGCCCGGCACGATCACGGCGCGCGCACCGTCCTCGATGCCGTAGAAGCCGCCGATTTCGGCGGCATCCGCCAGCAGCGGCGGCACTTCGAAGCCTTCGGCCGCCAGCTTGTCGGCAAACCACTTCGCGCCGATGGCATCGATCAGTTCGAAGGGACCCTGTTTCCAGCCATAGCCCATCACCATCGCGGCATCGATGGAGGCCGGGCTGTCGGCGATCTCCGGCACCAGCGCGGCCGAATAGGCGAGGGTGCGGCCCATCACGGCCAGCGCATAGCGACCGCCGAGACCGGGGTGGTCGAGCAGCGCCCGTGCCTTGCCGCCGGATTCCGCAAGGCTGATATCGGACGGCTTCTTCTGCGGGCGATAGTCGGCGGTGGCAAGGTCCAGAACCTCGCGGCCCTTACGGTCGGGCGTGAGGCGCACGAAACCGCCGCCGGACTTGCGGCCGAGGCGGCCGGCCTTGATCATGGCGGTGAAGAACGGCGGCTCGGCCTCATAGGCCTGCACCGGATCGCTGGCCGGCAGGGTGTCCTGCAGGCTGCGGATGATGTTCGGCATCAGGTCGATGCCGATCAGGTCGAGCAGGCCGAAGATGCCCGTGCCCGGAATGCCGAACGGCCGGCCGATGACCGCGTCGGCATCTTCCACGTCGATGCCGAGTTTGATCGCTTCGCCGAAACCGACCGCCAGCCAGTAGCAGCCGATGCGGTTGCCGATGAAGCCGGGCGTGTCCTTGCAGTCGACCACGCCCTTGCCGAGATCGACATCGCAGAAGGTGCGGATGCGCTCCGTCACCTCCGGCCGCGTCTTCGGGCCGGCCACCAGCTCCAGCAGGCGCATGTGGCGCGGCGGGTTGAAGAAGTGGGTGATGAGGAAATCGCCGGCGAAGGCCTCGCCGCGGCCCTCGATCAGGTGGGCGAGCGGAATGGTGGAGGTGTTGGAGGAAATCGTCGAGCCCGGCTTGCGCACACCGTCGAGCGCGGCAAACAGCGACTGCTTGATGTCGAGCCGCTCGGCCACCGCCTCGATGATCCAGTCGGCATCGGCCAGCAGCGCAAGATCCGTGACGGTGGACCCGGTGGTGACGCGGCCGGCGAACTCCGGCGCCATGAAGCCGCCCGCCTTGAGCTGGCGCTGCACGCCGCCGGCGGCAACCTTGGCATCAAGGTCGAGCAGCACGACATCCATGCCGGCGTTGGCGAGATGGGCTGCAATGCCCGACCCCATGGTGCCGGCGCCGATGACGCCGACCTTGCGAATGGCTTCCATTATGCGGCCTCCGAGACCATGGCGATGCGCTCATCGCCACCGATGCCTTGCGCGGGAGGGCGGCACAGCCCGGCCCCGCGCCCGAAAAGGACTGACACCCTGCCGGCCCGGCGTTATGGCCGCGCTGGCAGGCAACCGCACGCCCCCCGCGCCCACCGGCCCGCGCGGGCGATGGTGCGGAAGGCTGAATGCGGGCCGGCGGCACGACGGGTCCGGCCGGCGTGAAGACAAGCGCAGCCGGCCGGTGCCCGCCATGATGCGCCGCAAATGTCGGCCGGCTCTCTGCAGGTGCAGAGAACGGGGCGGGCCTGACAATGCGGTCGGCGATCATGCGCGGCGTCCGGCCCGTTCCCCGCGGGGTGTCCGGTCACATATTGGGATAGACCGGCCCGCCGCCACCCTCCGGCGGCACCCAGGTGATGTTCCGGGCGGGGTCCTTGATGTCGCAGGTCTTGCAGTGCACGCAGTTCTGCGCGTTCACCACGAACCGCGGATCGCTCTTCGCCGCCTCGTCGCCATAGACGATTTCGTAGACGCCGGCCGGGCAATAGAGACGCGCCGGCTCGCCGTAGCGCGGCAGGTTCTGCGTGACCGGAATGTCGGGGTCGGCCAGCCGCAGGTGCGAGGGCTGGTCTTCCTCGTGGTTGGTGTTGGAGAGAAACACCGAGGACAGCCGGTCGAAGGTCAGCACGCCGTCGGGCTTCGGATAGGCGATGGGCGTCACCTCCGAAAGCGGCTTCAGGCTGTCGCAGTCGCGCTTGCGGTGGGCGAGGGTGCCGAGGGGCGACCAGCCGAACAGCGTGTTGGACCACATGTCGGCGCCGCCGAGCGCAATGCCGAGCCGGGTGCCGAAGCGCGACCACAGCGGTTTGACGTTGCGCACCGGCTTCAGGTCGCGGCCGACCGGCGAGTCGCGCCAGCCCTCTTCGTAAGGCGTCAGCGTGTCGTGGCTGCGGCCTTCCGCCAGGGCCTGATCCACGGCCTCTGCCGCCAGCATGCCGGACAGGATGGCATTGTGGCTGCCCTTGATGCGCGGCACGTTGACGAACCCCGCGGCACAGCCGACGAGCGCCCCGCCGGGAAAGACCAGCTTCGGCACCGCCTGCCAGCCGCCCTCGGTGATGGCGCGCGCGCCATAGGCGATGCGCTTGCCGCCGGCGAAGGTGTCGCGGATCATCGGGTGCGTCTTGAAACGCTGGAATTCCTCGAACGGCGACAGCGTCGGGTTGCTGTAGTCGAGGTGGACGACGAAGCCGACCGCGACGAAATGATCCTCGAAATGGTAGAGGAACGAACCGCCGCCGGTGCGGTTGTCGAGCGGCCAGCCGAACGAATGCTGCACGAGGCCGGATTCGAACTTGTCCGGCGCGATCTGCCAGAGTTCCTTGATGCCGAGGCCGAATTTCTGCGGCGAGCGGCCGGCATCGAGTTCGTAGCGTGCAATGACCTGCTTGGAGAGCGAGCCGCGCGCGCCTTCTGCAAACAGCGTGTAGCGGGCGTGCAGCTCCATGCCGCGCGTGAATTCGGCCTTGTGGTGGCCGTCGCGCGCAATGCCCATGTCGCCGGTGGCGATGCCGGTGACGGCCCCTGCCGCGTCATACAGCACTTCGGTGGCGGCAAAGCCCGGATAGATTTCGACGCCCAGCGCCTCGGCGCGGGTGGCCAGAAAGCGGCACACATTGCCGAGCGAGCCGATGAAGGCGCCGTCGTTGTGCAGCAGCTTCGGCATCAGAAAACCGGGCACGCGGCTGCCGCCGGCTTCGGTCAGATGCAGGAAACGGTCTTCGCGCACGGGCGTGGAAAGCGGGCGGGCGTCGTCCTGCCGCCAGTCGGGCACCAGAGCATCGAGGCCGGCCGGATCGATGACCGCACCGGACAGGATATGGGCCCCGACCTCGGCGCCCTTTTCCACCACGACGACGGAGACCTCTTCTCCGCGCGCAGCGGCGCGCTGCTTGATGCTGATCGCCGCTGCAAGGCCGGCCGGGCCGGCACCCACGACAACGACGTCGAACTCCATCGCTTCACGCGGTTCGAGCTCACCCTGCACGGCCGTCTCCACCCATGTTGTCTCGTTCGGCATGGCTCTACCAAACGATTGTTTGATTCAACAGACCAAAAAAGCGATTGCGCGTCAAGCGGTCGCGCCGGCGCCGGCCGGGCCGCGGCCATCATGGCGAAAAATCGTGACGATCTGGCGTCCGATCTCCTCCGGCCCGAGCGCGCCCGGCCGGTACCAGGTGCTGACCGTGTTGAGCTGGCTCAGCAGCAGGATGCGATAGATCTTGCGGTCTATGGCCGGATCGAGCGGCAGCGCGGCGATGATGTCGAGGAAAATGCGCTCGTAGTCGTCGCGCCGGGCGACCAGCCGCTGGCGGACCGGCTCCGGCACGGAGCGGAAGTCGTTCATCAGCGGCATGGTGATGGAGTGCGGATCGAGCTGGATTTCCAGCATGCGGATGCACGCCGCTTCAAGGCGCTGCCAGGGGTCGGTCAGCCCGGCCGCAGCGGCGCGGATGCGCGCGCCGGCATCCTCCAGCGCCAGATCGTGCACTTCGACGAACAGCGCTTCCTTCGATTTGATGTGGTAATAGAGGGAGCCGCCGAGCAGGCCGACGCGCTCGGCGATGTCGCGCATCGAAGTGGCGGCATAGCCGCGCTCGGCAAAGAGCAGCGCGGCGGCTTCCAGAATCTCGCGCCGGCGCTCGCTCACGCGACCGTCGTTCATCTGTCCGATGAACAGGCGCTGGCGTGCACCGGGCGCTTCGAAGGCGCCTTCCGCTGCGCCGGTGTTGCGGGCGGGTTTTTCCGCGCCGGCCGGCGTCCTGCCGCCGTCCTGCGCGGATCTCGGGTCGGTCGGGGCCGCGGTGCCGCTCATGGCTGTCCGTTCATGGCTGTCCGTTCATGGTTATCCGTTCATCCGGGGAGCCGTTAACGGACGGCGCGGCCCCCCGCTCTTCAAGAGATTGCGCACATTGCCGGCCGAAGCAACTGTCACGAAGCAGCCATGACGGCGGTGTCTGCTCCGCCGCGCACGACGCGGGTCTGTGGCGTCGGGGTGCCGCTGCGGCGTTGCAGCCGGCTTTCGTCGCTTGACGGGCCGCGACAGGTTCGGGCACCTGCAAGGGGGGCTTGCGCCGGCGCCCGTCATCCGTGGCCATATCGGGGGGATTCTCGTGGAACATGAAGCCAATCTGCTGGCCACGGTGGCCGTCGGGTTCGTCCTTGCCTTCGTGTTCGGCTACGGCGCCGACCGGCTGCGGCTGCCGCCGCTGGTGGGCTATCTGGTGGCCGGCATCTGCGTCGGGCCGTTCACGCCCGGCTTTGTGGCCGATGCCGGGCTGTCCGGGCAGCTCGCCGAAATGGGCGTCATTCTGCTGATGTTCGGCGTGGGGCTGCATTTCTCGGCCTCCGACCTTCTGGCGGTGAAGGGCATTGCCGTGCCGGGGGCGGTGGGGCAGATCGCGCTGGCGACGCTGGCCGGCATGGGCCTGAGCGCTTTGTGGGGCTGGGGTCCCGGCGAAGGGCTGGTGCTGGGGCTTTCCATTTCGGTGGCCAGCACCGTGGTGCTGCTGAAGGCGCTGGAAGAACGCAACCTCGTGAACACGCCCGACGGGCGCGTGGCGGTCGGCTGGCTGATCGTGGAAGATCTGGCGATGGTGCTGGCCCTCGTGCTGCTGCCGGCCTTTGCCGAGGTGCTTGGCGGCCATGCCGCCGGATCGGGCGACCACGGTGCGGCGGCATCCGACCTGCCGGTGGCGGTCACGCTGGCCATCACGCTCGGCAAGGTCGCGGCCTTTGCCGCCATCGCCATGCTGGCGGGGCCGAAGGTGGTGCCGTGGGTGCTGAAGCAGGTGGCGCGCACCGGCTCGCGGGAACTCTTCACGCTCTCCGTGCTGGCCGTGGCCCTCGGCATTGCCTATGGCGCGGCGGAGGTGTTCGGCGTCTCCTTTGCGCTCGGGGCGTTCTTTGCCGGTGTCGTGCTCAGCGAGTCGCATTTCAGCCACCGTGCGGCGGCCGATTCCCTGCCGCTGCAGGATGCGTTCTCGGTGCTGTTCTTCGTCTCGGTGGGCATGCTGTTCGACCCCGCCATTCTCGTGCGCGAGCCGCTGAAGGTGGTGGCGGTGGTGGTGCTGATCCTGTTCGGCAAGGGGCTGATCGGCATGCTGATGGTGGCGCTGCTGCGCTTTCCGCTGCGCACCGGGCTGCTGGTGGCGGCCGGCCTCGGCCAGATCGGCGAGTTCTCGTTCATCCTCGCCGCCCTCGGCATCTCGCTCGGCCTGCTGCCGACCGAGGGGCGCGACCTGCTGCTGGCCGGCGCGCTGTTCTCCATCACGCTCAATCCGGCGCTGTTCGCCCTTGCCGGCGTCATCGGCAAGGCCGCCGCCGGCCGCGGCACGGCGCGCTTCGGCACCGCGCGCTATGCGGCCCTGCAGGAACAGCTCGACGTGAACCGCGCCCGTGCGGAGGAGCGCGAGAAGGCCCGCGAGCTGAAGCTGCAGGGCCTGATCGAGACCTTCCCCATGCTGGCCGATCTTTCCCAGCACGATCAGGAAGAACTGCTGCTGCTGTTCCGTCCGCGGCAGGCGAGCCCCGGCAAGCGGGTGATCCGCAAGGGCGACCGGGCCGACGGCGTCTATTTCATCGCTGCCGGCGCGGTCGAGGTCACCGTCGACGGGCGCGCGGTGCGGCTGGAAGCCGGCAGCTTCTTCGGCGAAATGGCGCTGCTGGACGGTGCCCGGCGCATGGCGGACGTCACCGCGCTGGATTTCTGCCAGTTCCTCGTGCTTGAGCCGCGCGATTTCGCGCAGTTCACGGCCCGTCATCCGGCGGTGCGGATCGCGATCGCCGCCATGGCCCGCAAGCGCCACGCCGCAAACGCCGCCAGCGCCGGCTGAAACCGGCCGGTGCGGACACGCCGCCGCCGACTCTGCCGCCGGCGCGGAAAAGCCCGGCGGCGCCCGGCAGCCTTTTCATGTCAATGAAATAATATTCGTCTTATAACGACTGCGGTGGCTTGACGGCAGCTTTTTGGGCGTGATCATGTTTTCATCGTTCCCGAAAAACGCCCCTGGCCGGTTTCTCGTGTGATCGGCCGGCCAGTGCGCCGGAGCCCATTTCAAAATGACGAAAGCGGTGGCTTCGCCTTCGCCCGCAGCGCCTCCGGGCCACTCCGAAATGCCGCTGGTTCGCATCAGGGGCGTTTCCAAGAGTTTCGGCAGCGGCGCCTCGCTCTTTACGGCCCTCGGCAACATCGATCTCGTCATCGGGCAGAACGAGTTTTTCACCCTGCTCGGCCCCTCCGGGTGCGGCAAGACCACGTTGCTGCGCCTCATGGCCGGCTTTGAGGTGCCGACCAGCGGCACCATCGAGATCAACGGGCACGATGTGGTGGACCTGCCGCCGTTCCGCCGCCCGGTGAACACGGTGTTTCAGTCCTATGCGCTGTTTCCGCACATGAATGTGGCGGAGAACGTGGCCTTCGGGCTGGAGCGGCTGAAGCGGCCGGCGGCGGAGGTGAAGGCCCGCGTTGCCGAGGTGCTGCGTCTGGTGCGGATGGATGCCATGGCGGGCCGGCGGCCGGCGCAGCTTTCCGGCGGCCAGCAGCAGCGCGTGGCGCTGGCGCGCGCTCTGGCGCCGGCACCGAAGCTGCTGCTGCTCGACGAGCCGCTGTCGGCGCTCGATCTGAAGCTGCGCCGCGAGATGCAGGGCGAGCTGAAGCGTCTGCAGCGCGAAACCGGGGTGACCTTCGTGCTCGTCACCCACGATCAGGAAGAGGCGCTGGCGATGTCGGACCGCATTGCGGTCATGAGCGCCGGCGCGGTGTTGCAGGTGGGCGGGCCGGAGGAAATCTACGACCGCCCGCGCACCCGGTTCGTGGCGGATTTCATCGGCGAGGCCAACCTGCTGCCGGCGGCTCTTGCCGGTCTTTCCGGCGATGCGGTGGCGGTGCGGCCGGAGCGGATGCAGATCGCGCTTTCCGGCGCCGGTCTTGAGGGGCGCGTGGCATCGGTCACCTTCCTCGGGTCCGACGTGCTTTACGAAGTGGAGCTGGCGGCAGGGCCGCTCATCAAGGCGCGGCTGCGCGATGCGGTGGCCGGGGTGGAAGCCGGCAGCACGGTGACGGTGCGCTGGGATGCCGGCGCCGCGCGCGTGGTGGAAGACGACGCGAGGGCAGCATGAGGGCCGGCCACAGCGACCGCACGCTGGCGATGATCGGCCCGGCGCTGCTCATCATCGTCGTGTTCATGATCGTGCCGATGCTGATCGCGCTCGGCTATTCGTTCATGACGGCGGGGGCCTATGGCGGCGTGGAACGCCCGTTCACGGCCGATGCCTATGTGCGCTTCCTGTTCGACCGAGACCTCGACGAGAGCCTGATCTTCGACGACACCTATCTGGTCATCTTCGGCCGTTCGGTGGTGCTGGCCGGGCTGACGACGCTGTTTTCCGTCATCATCGGCCTGCCGCTTGCCTGGTACATGGCCTGCCGGCAGAAGACCGTGCGCGACCTTCTGGTGCTGGCCGTCACCATTCCGTTCTGGACCAACCTGCTCATCCGCACCTATTGCTGGGTGCTGATCCTGCGCGATCAGGGGCTGCTCAACGCGGCGCTGATCAAGAGCGGGCTCATCTCCGCGCCGATTACCTTTCTCTATTCCGATCAGGCCATTCTGCTCGGTCTCGTCTATTCGTTCCTGCCGTTCATGGTGCTGCCGATCTATTCGACGCTGGAAAAGCTCGATCCGCGGCTGGTGGAGGCGGCGCACGATCTCTATGCCGGGCGCTGGGCGGCGTTCCGCCATGTGGTGTGGCCGCTGGCCAGACCGGGGGTGGCGGCCGGTGCGCTGCTGGTGTTCGTGCCGGCGCTCGGCGCCTTTCTGGCGCCGGATCTGCTCGGCGGCGGCAAGAAGCTGATGATCGGCAGCCTGATCCAGCTTCAGTTCTCGTCGTCGCGGAACTGGCCGTTCGGGGCCGCGGCCTCGATGATCCTGATGGCCTTCGTGCTGGGCGCGCTGATGTGGGCCGCGCGCCGGCGCCGCGAGGAGGCCGCAGCATGAGCGCGCGCCCGAGAACCGGCTTCGACTGGCGGGCCACGCCCGGCCTCGCTCCCCTCACCGTGCTGGTGCTGGTCTTCCTCTATGCGCCGCTGGTGGTGCTGATTGCCTATGCGTTCAACGCGTCCGACCTTGCCATGGTGTGGGGCGGGTTCTCGCTGCGCTGGTTCGAGAAGGCGCTTTCCAATGCCGATCTGCGCCGCGCGGCGCTGAACAGCGTGATCGTGGCGGTGGTGGCAACCGTCGTTGCCACCGCGGTTGCCGTGCCGGCGGCTCTGGCGCTGGAGCGCGGCCGCCGCTTTCTTGCCCGGCCGGCGGCAGAGGCGGTGATCGCGCTGCCGCTGGTGGCGCCGGAAATCGTGACGGCCATCGCCACGCTGGTGTTCTTCTCGGCCATCGGCCTGCGGCTTGGCATCGGCAATATCGCCATCGCCCACGTGGTGTTCTGCATTCCTTTCGCGCTGCTGCCGGTGCGGGCGCGCCTGCGCGACATGCCGCGCGATGTGGAGGATGCCGCCCGCGATCTCTATGCCGATGACTGGGCGGTGTTCCGCCGCGTGACGCTGCCGCTGCTGATGCCCGGCATCGTCTCCGGGGCGACGCTCGCCTTCATCGTTTCCCTCGACGATTTCCTCATCACCCTGATGGTCGCCGAGGCCGGGTCCACCACGTTGCCGGTCTACCTCTACGGTATGCTGCGCCTTGGCGTGACACCGGAAGCCAATGCCGCCGCAACGCTGCTTCTGGCAGCCTCGGTGGGCGCCGTCGTCGCGGCCTATTTCATCATGCGCCGCGACAGACATTCCAGACTGTGATCTTCCGCAGCGCCGCAACAGGCACGACAAAACCCGGAGGGGGTTCCCAATGAAGCGTCTGGCCGCAGCTCTTCTCGTGACCGCCGTCATGGCCGCCGGCCCGGCCCGGGCCGAAGGCGAGCTTTTCATCTATAACTGGACCGACTACACATCGCCGGAACTCATCCAGAAGTTCGAGAAAGAGACCGGCATCAAGGTGACGGTCGACACCTACGATTCCAACGAAACCCTGCTGGCGAAGCTCAAGTCCGGTTCGGCCGGCTATGACATCGTCATCGTGTCGTCGGACTTCGTGGAGATCTTCGCCAAGGAAGGCCTGATCGCCAAGGTCGATGCTCCGTCGCTGCCGGGCTATGCCAACCTCGATCCGCGCTGGACCAGGCCGGCCTGGGACCCGCAGAACGCCTATACGATCCCGTGGAACTGGGGCACGACCTCCTATTCCATCAACACCAAGGAATACACCGGCCCGGCCGACAGCCTGAAGACGCTGTTCGAGCCGCCGGAGGAGCTGAAGGGCAAGATCGGCATGTTCTCCTCGCCGTCCGAGGTGATCAGTCTGGCCGAACTCTATCTCGGCATGCCGCCCTGCCAGACCGACACCGCCAACATGAAGAAGGTGCAGGAACTGCTGCTGAAGCAGGCGCCGTTCGTGAAGGTCTACAATTCCGACGGCATCATCGAGCGTCAGGCCACCGGCGAGACGTGGGCCCACCAGCAGTGGAACGGCGCGGCCATGCGCTCGCGCCTGCTGAACCCGGCCATCAAGTATGTCTATGCCAAGGAAGGCGTGGTCGGCTGGATGGATAACGTGGCCGTGCCGGCCTCATCCAAGAACCCGGACAACGCGAAGAAGTTCCTGTCCTTCCTGATGCAGCCGGAGAACATGGCGCTGCAGTCCAACTTCACCAAATATGCCAATGCGGTGACGGGCAGCGAGAAGTTCTTCGAGAAGGAGATGCAGGGGGCGCCGGAAATGACGGTTCCGGCCGATGTGAAGGTGGTCTTCACTCCGGCCTGTCCGGAAGAGGCGACCCGTCTGATGGATCGCGTCTGGACCCGCCTGAAGAAGTAAGCTGCGGGCTTTCCCCGCGTGCCGGCCGGGGGCCTCGCGCTCCCGGCCCGGGAAACCGGACGACGAAGCCGGAAGACGTGAAACCGGGCGACACGGCAGAGGTGTCAGCCGACATGGATATGATCCCATGAAAACTGTTTACAGCCCGCTCCACGCCGGCCATGCCGGCTATTTCGAGCTTGGCAACGGCCAGTTCTCGCCGGGCTTTGAAAAGCCGATGCGCGCGGAGTTCATTCACGCCCGCGTTCAGGAGGTCGGCCTCGGCCCGGTGCTGGCGCCGCAGGCCCACGGCATTGCGCCGGCGGGCCGCGTCCACACCGCCGATTATCTGCAGTTCCTCTCCGAGGCGTGGGACCGCTGGACAGCGATCGACCGCCACACCCCGGCGCTGCCGATGGTGTGGCCCATCCCGGGGCTGCGGTCCGATGTGCCGCCGGCCCATATCGACGGCCTGCTCGGTTTCTATTCGCTCGATGCCGGCGCGCCCATCGTGGCGGGCACCTACAAGGCCATCGTGTCGTCGCTGGAATCGGCGATCACCGCCGCCGATATCGTGCAGGCGGGCGAGCGCGCCGCCTTCGCCCTGTGCCGCCCGCCCGGTCACCACGCCGGCTCGCGCTTCATGGGCGGCTATTGCTATGTGAACAATGCCTCGGCCGCCGCGCAGCGCTTCCTCGACAACGGTGCGAAGCGGGTAGCCATCCTCGATGTCGATTACCACCACGGCAATGGCACGCAGGAGATCTTCTATGCGCGCGACGATGTGTTCGTGGCCAATCTGCACGGCGATCCGCTGACCGAATATCCCTACCTGCTCGGCCACCGCGATGAGACCGGCACCGGTGCGGGCGAGGGCTTCAACGTCAACTATCCGATGCCGCACGGCACCGATTACGGGGTGTGGGGCGCGGCGCTGGACGATGCCTGCACGAAGATTGCCGCCTTCGCCCCGGATGCGGTGGTGGTGTCGCTTGGCGTCGATACCTTCGAGAAGGATCCGATCAGCCATTTCAAGCTGAAGACGGTCGATTATCCGCGGATCGGCGCGCGCATCGCAAAGCTCGGGCTGCCGACGCTGTTCGTGATGGAAGGCGGCTATGCGGTGGCTGAAATCGCCGTCAACGCCGTGGGCGTTCTGACCGGCTTCGAGGGCGCGTGATGGCGCGCCCTGTCACGCTGGGCGTGGTGCAGTTCGCCTGCCAGCCGGAGGTTGCCGACAATGTCGCCACCGCCGGCCGGCTGGTGCGGGCGGCGGCGGCGCAGGGCGCCAACATCGTGCTCGTGCAGGAGCTGTTCGAGGGGCCCTATTTCTGCAGCGAGGAGCGGGCGGACGAATTCGCCCGCGCGCGGCCGCTGGAGGGGCACCCGACGGTCGGTCATTTCCAGCGCCTTGCCGCGGAGCTCGGCGTGGTGGTGCCGGTTAGCCTGTTCGAGCGGGCCGGGCAGGCCCATTTCAACACCACCGTGATGATCGATGCCGACGGCGCGGTGCTGGGGGCCTACCGCAAGTCGCACATTCCCGAAGGGCCGGGCTATCAGGAGAAGTTCTACTTCACGCCCGGCGACACCGGATTTCGCGTCTTCGAGACCCGTTTTGCCCGTGTCGGCCTCGGCATCTGCTGGGATCAGTGGTTTCCGGAGGCCGCCCGGGCCATGGCGCTGATGGGCGCGGAAATGCTGCTCTATCCGACCGCCATCGGCTCCGAGCCCGCCGACCCGGATCTCGATTCGCGCGATCACTGGCAGGTGACGATGCGCGGCCATGCCGGCGCCAATCTGATGCCGGTTGCCGCCGCCAACCGCACCGGCCGCGAGACCGGACCGGGCGGCACGGAAATCACGTTCTACGGCTCGTCCTTTATCGCAGACGGGACCGGCGCCCTCGTGGCAGAGGCCGGGCGCGACGGCGAGGCGGTGCTGACCGCGCAGTTCGATCTGGACGGGCTGGCACGCCGCCGGGCCGGCTGGGGCCTGTTCCGCGATCGCCGGCCGGACCTTTACGGCGTGCTCTCCGGCCACGACGGCCGCCGCGGCGCCTGAGGCGGCCCCCTCTACACCCGCACCAGCGAGGCCTCCAGCGTGGCGAGGTGGTCTTCCAGCGTGCTGTCGGTGCCGCGGCACAGCAGCCCGCGGCTTTCCAGCCGCGCGGCGCCCGGGCCGAGATGGACGGTGGTGTAGAGCCGGAAATCCGGCCCCACCAGTTCACAATCGATTTCTACCTGCGGCGGGCGGCTCCAGTCCAGCGCCACGGAGGCGCGGCCGCCATAGCACACCGCCACGAAGGCGGGCGCGAACTCGCCGGCCGACTGCAGCAGGTCGGTCAGGTTGGAATGCCGGTCCTCCAGCACGTCGTGCACCACCGGCGCGGCATCCACCAGCATCAGGTCGACGAGAAAGTCGCGCATTGCGTGGCCGATCAGCGTGTCGCAGGCCGCAAAGGCCGCTTCGCTCGCTTCGCTGCGCACGATGATCCGGTCAAGGCCAGACGGCATCACACTCGGCTCCTTCCGTGGGGTCCGATGCCCGAAACAATGGGCAGGCAGCCTTGCGCCGGGCTGGCCGTGGCCGTGCGCCGGCCGTGATCACTCCGTCTTGGAAGTAAAATGCCCTCCAGATCCGAAGCGGTTGTGATTGCCCGGAGTGAATTCAATTTCTAGAAGATGACAACCGGCGATTGATCGAAGCCGTCCCGGAGTGCGGCAAGGACCGGAAAGAAGTTCTTAAGAAAACGAGGGAGGCCTTCATGTACATCGTTGTCGATACGCGAGAGGCCGTGGCCGATGGCTATGTGGCCGGGTTCGCACGGGAAGGAATTCCCTCACTCGGCTTCAATGACTCGGATTTTCGCAGCTGGCTGGAGACGACATCGGAACAGGACCTCGGCGCCGTGCAGGGCATTCTGCTTGGCGAGATGGAAGGCCGGCCCGCCCTGCCGGAAATGATCCGCAGCCACTGCCGCGCCCCGATCATCGCGCTCAGCGAAGATCGCAATCTCGATGCCACGCTGGCGCTGTTCACCGCCGGCATCGACGACGTGGTGCGCAAGCCGGTGCATGTGCGCGAGCTGATGGCGCGTTCCAATGCGGTGTGGCGGCGGGTCAACGAGGCCCGCGGTGCGGTGGTCCACGGCCGGCTGCGGGTGCATTTCAACGGGCAGGACCCGGAGGTCGACGGCGAGCCGCTGACACTGCCGCGGCGCGAGCGTCACATTCTGGAATATCTGGCCCGCCACGCCGGCCGGCGCATCACCAAGACCCAGCTGTTCAATGCCATCTACGGGCTGTGCAACGAGGGTGTCGACGAGACCGTCGTCGAGGGCCACATCAGCAAGCTGCGGCGCAAGCTGCGCGAGCGGCTGGGCGAGGACGTGATCGAGGCGCGGCGCTATCTCGGTTATCGCTTTGTGATGTGAGGCCGCGGGCCGGATTTGATCTGGACAGTTTCCCTTTGCCGCGGGACCGGCTAGCAATGTGGGCGCGGCAGCACCACGGCGTGCCTGCCGGGCCGGGCATGCCCGGCACGCTGCGGACAGGAAACAAGCAAGGACCGAAATCCATGGCCGACCTCGTGGTCATCGCATTCCCCTCGGAAGAAAAGGCGGAGTCCGTTCGCCAGCGTCTCCTCGAAATGCAGAAGGAATACCTGATCGAGCTCGGCGATGCCGTGATCGCGGTGAAGCGCGAAGACGGTCATGTGCGCCTCAATCAGCTTGTCAATACGACCGCCATCGGCGCCGCCTCGGGCGTGTTCTGGGGCGCGCTGATTGGCCTCATCTTCATGATGCCGCTGGTCGGCGCGGCCGTGGGTGCGGCTTCCGGCGCCATTTCCGGCGCGCTCACGGATGCCGGCATCAACGACAAGTTCATGAAGGAAATCGCGGAAAGCCTGCAGCCGGGCAACGCCGCGCTGTTCCTGCTGGTCCGCAAGTTCACCGCCGACAAGGTGCTGCAGGATCTGGAAGGCGTGGGCGGCACGGTGCTGCGCACGTCCTTCAACGACGAGCAGGAGACCAGGCTGCGCGAGGCTCTGGCGGGCGCCGGCCACACGGCCCCGGCTGCCCCGGCCGCCGGCGAGACGCCTGCGGCCTGATCCGCCGGCCCTTGCCACGGCTGAAAACGCTGAAGCACGCGCGGGAGAGCGTCTCCCGCGCGTTTTTCATTCAGCCCCGGGGCGGCTGAGGGTAGAGCGGCCCGATCGGCGCGCCGCGGCGCGGCCGCGCGGGCGCGCGCAGGGCCCGTTCGGCGCGGAACGCCGTCAGGAATGCCCGGCCGTCCCAGCCTGCGTGGACGGTGCTGTAGAGCTGGCGGGTGAGGGTGTCGGCTGCGGCCTGAAGGCCGGCCGTGCGCGGCCCGCCGCCGGCCGCCAGCCGTTGCCACACGAGGAAGGCGCGGTGGGTGGCGGCGGCATCGCCCTGCCGCGCCGCAGCCTCCACGGCCTGCGCGGCGCCGGCTTCGTCTCCGGCACCGGCCGGCAGCCCGGCTGACGGCGCTCCGGCGGGGGCGAACGGGGTCGCCGCGCGCCGGCGGCGCAGCATCAGCACAACGCCGCCGATGACTGCCACGGCCACCGCAGCCGCCAGCGCGAGAGAGGCGGGCGGCAGATCGCGCAGCCGCTGCAGCAGCCCGGCGATCTCTGGCGGCGCGCTCTCCTGCGGCGCGGGCGGTGCGGCTTCGCCCGCGGCCGGCGCCGCGCTGCCGGCGGCACCGGCGGCCACTGCCGGCGGGGCCTCGCCGGTTTCGCCGTTGGCACCGGGCAGAACGGTGAAGGTTTCGGCCGGCAGCGTTACGGTCTCTTCTTTGCTGGTGGCGGTGTTCCACCATTTGACCGAAATTTCCGGCAGCGTCACCGTGCCGGTGCGCGTGGGCACCACCGAGACGGTCTTTTCCAGAACGGCGGTGCTGCCGTTCGGCGTCTGATCCTGACGGGTCTTGCTCGCTTCCTCATATTGCCGCACGCCGTCCACGGGCGTGACCGGCAGCGGCGGGAGCTGATTTTCCGTGGCGCCGAGGGCGGCAAGCCGCAGTGTCCGGCTCAGAGCCTCGCCGACGCGGGCTTCCTTCAGGGCGGGCTTCCAGCTGTCGGTGAGTGTGACCTTGCGGGCCGGCAGGAACCAGCCCTGCTGGGCCTCTGCCGGCCGGGCGCGCACGTCGATGGTGAGCGGGTTGGAGCGGATCTGCGTCGGACGCGCGGCATCGAGCAGCCCGTCGAGGATCGACGGATCGAAGCCGTTGCCGTTCATGAAGTCCTGCATGCCCTGCGAGACCATGGGGTTGCGGCCGGTCACGGGCAGGCGGGCATTGAGGGTGACGGGGGCGACCTCGATGGTGCCGCTGCGCTGCGGCCGCATGAGATAGTCCTGCTCGATCACCAGATAGCGGCGGCCGTTGATGGTTTTGGCGAAGCCGCGCTGCTCGCCGGTGGGCGTGAAGGTGGCGCCCTCGGCCGTGGGATCGGTCAGCGAGCCGCCGCGCAGGCCGACGCTGTCGAACACCCGCACGGTGATCGGAATGTCGCTCTGCACGAAGGCATTGGTGTTGCCGGCCGTCATCTCCACATAGAGCGGCTGCACGGCCTTCTTCTCGCTGGCCGCGGAGGGTTTGACGACGTTGATCTGCAACGGGTCGGAGCGTTCGGAGCCGATGCGGAACGCGGGGATGCCGATCTTGCCGGTGCGCTTCGGCACCAGCGTCACCACCCAGTCGACCGAGTTCTGCATGGCGCCGTTGGTGACGACGGTGCGCGTCTGCTGGCGCCGGTCGAGGATGGTGAAGTCCTTCTCCAGCGCCGACAGATCCGGCGCGCCGCCGGCATCCGGGCCGTTGAGGCGCAGGATGAGACTGAAGGTCTCGCCCTGTTCGATGCGCGTGCGGTCGACCAGTGCCGTGAGGCTGCCGGCCAGAGCACCGGCGGCGAGGGCCGCGGAAAGCGCGGCCGCAAGGGCCAGAGTGGCGGCCGCGCGGCGCAGCCGGCGGGAGCGGAGAACCGGGGCGGACATCACTGGGCCACTCCAAGCTGCGAATAGTGAGCGCGGATGCGGGCGCGCAGCAGGCCGGTCGGATCGTCCGGGATCATGCGCAGCATCTGCTCGCGGTTCTGGTCTTCCTCGGTCATCGTGGCCACGTTGCCGCCTTCTGCCTGTCCGGGCGTGGCGTTGCTGCGCGGCCCGCCGGCAAGCGCGTTCTGCTGCGGGGTGGCCGGCGGCGGCTCAGGCGGCGGGTTCTGCTGGCCGAGGGGGCGTTCGCCGCCGCCCTCTTCCTGCCCGGCCTGCTGCTGGCCGGCATTGCCCTCCTGTTGCGGCGGCTGCGGCGGCTCCTGTCCGGCCTTCTGCCCGTCCGGCGGGTTCTGCGCCGGTTCCTTCTGCGCGGGGCTGTCGCTGCCGTCTTCCGGCTGGTTGTCCTTGCCGGCCTGATCCTGCGCTCCGTTGTCCGCCTTCTTGCTGTCGTTCTGGTCCTTGCCGCCGCTCTTCTGGTCTTGCGAATCCGGCTTGTCGTTGTCGCCGGCCGTCTGGTCCTGCTGGTCTTTCTGGTCCTGTCCGGCGCCCTGATCGTCCGGCGGCTGGTTCTGGTCCTTGCCGGAATCGCCGCTCTGGTCCTGATCCTTCTTGTCCTTATTCTTGTCGGACTGGTCCTTGCCGGACTTTCCCTTGTCTTTCTGGTCGTTGTTCTTCTGGTCTTTGTCGTTCTGGTTCTTGTCGTCGTTCTGGTCGCCGCCGCCCGAGCCGCCTTTATCGTCGCTCTTGTTGTTCTTCTGGTCCTTGTTGTCGTTCTGGTCCTGCTTGTCCTGCTGATCCTGCTGTTTCTGCTGGTCAAGCAGTTTCTGCACGAGATCGCGGTTGAACTTTGCGTCCTCGTTTGCGGGGTTCTTCGCCAGCGCCTTGTCATAGGCGGCAATGGCGTCTTCCAGCTTGCCGGTGCGGGCCAGAGCGTTGCCGGCGTTGTAGTCGGCGTCGCGGCCGGCGGCGAAGCCGCCGAGGGCCTCGTCATAGGCGCCGGCCTTGTAGGCGGCGCTTGCCGCCCACGCGGGGTTCTGGAAGCGGGCCGCGGCGGTGTCGTAGTCACCCTTGCCGAAGGCCTCGGCACCCTGCTGGTCCGGCCGCTGCCACAGGTTCTGCCAGAAGGTTGCCGGCGGCGGCGGGGCTTTCGGCGCGGCGGCCGCGGGGGCGGCGTCCGGGGCGGCATCCTGCGCCAGCGCCGGGCGGGGCGCCTGCACGGCGCCGAGGAAGCCTGCGAGCAGCAGCACGGCAATGAAACCGCGACGGAAGGCCAGCGGCGCCAGTGCGAGCACGATCAGCAGCAGCCAGGGCCCCATGTCGCGCCAGTCATCGGCCTCAAGGCCGCTGTCCTTGAGCGGATTGGAGAGGCTGGCGCTGCCGGCGGGCAGCACGGCTTCAAGATCGCGGTCGCTGGCGGTCACCGGCGTGAAGGTGCCGTGGCCGGCCTCGGCAAGCTGGTTCAGGCGCTCCGGGTCCATCCGCGTCAGGCGCGCATTGCCGCTCTCGTCCTTCACGGGCGAGCCGTCGAAGGCGACCATCGGCGCACCGGCCGGCGAGCCGATGCCGACGACGTTGACGCTGTAGCCCGCCGCCGCCGCGCTGCGCGCCGCATCGAGCGAGGCCTGAGGCTTGTCGCCAAGGCTGTCCGTCAGCACCACGATGCGGCCGCTGAGGGCGCCCGCGCCCTTCAGAAGCGCGGTGGCGCGGTCGAGGGCAAGGTCGAGGCGGTCGTTCAGCACCGGCATCAGGTCGGTGGCAAGTTCCGGCATCATCTGGCTGATGACGCGGGTATCCTCCGTCAGCGGCGCGGCCACGAACGGCGCGTCGGCATAGATGATGAGGCCGACCTGACCGCCCTTCATGCGGGTCAGAATATCCTCCGCCTTGTGGCGGGCGCGCATGAGGCGGTTGGGGCTCTGGTCGGTGGCGTTCATCGACTGGGTGAGGCTCAGCACGATCACCGTCGGGTCGAGCCGGTCGAGGGCCGGCGTCGGCAGCTTTTCCCATGTCGGCCCGGCGATGGCGACTGCGGCCAGCACCCAGCCGGCCAGCGCGACGACGACCGGCCAGCGCCGGCCGCGCGTTTCGCCCGGCAGGGCGAGGTGGCGCAACAGATGGGCATCGACCAGCCGCCGCCAGTCGCTGCCGCCGGACCGGATGCGCCGCAGCGCCAGCAGCGTGAGCGCGAGTGCCGGAACGATGGCCAGCAGCCACCACGGCCGCAGGAAGTGGAAGGCGGCGACCGCCTGAGGCAGGTGATCGGGGGTCATGAGGGCACTCCCTCCCGGCCGGCCCGGCCCGGCACGGTGCCGGGCTGCTCGGGCGCGGCAGCGGCGCGACGGCCGCGCTGCGGCAGCAACAGCGCCGCCGCCATCACAAAACTCAGCCCCAGCGCCGCCCCGAGCGGCCACTGAAACAGCGTGACCGTGGGGTGCAGGTAGAGCGGCTCGCCGGCCACCGGCTCCATCGCGTCGATGTCGCGATAGACCTGCGCAAGCCCGCTGACATCGCGGGCCCGGAAATAGCGCCCGCCGGTCATCTCGGCGATCCGGGCCAGCGTCTTCTCGTCGAGGTCTTCGGACGGGTTGACGATCTGCTGGCCGAACGCCGTCTGCACCGCCATGCGGTCGGCCCCGACGCCGATGGTGTAGATCTTGACGTGCTCCTGCCGGGCCAGCTCGGCGGCCTGCAGTGGCTGCAGGGCGCCGGAATTGCTGGCGCCGTCGGTCAGCAGCACCAGCACGCGTTCATCGGCCGGCCGGTCTTTCAGCAGCTTCACGGCAAGGCCGATGGCATCGCCGATGGCGGTTTCCTGCCCGGTCAGGCCGATGGAGGATTCGCCCAGCAGTTCCCGCACCACCGCGCGGTCGAAGGTCAGCGGCGTCTGCAGGTAGGCCCGGCTGGAAAACAGGATGAGCCCGACACGGTCGCCCTCGCGCCGCGCGATGAAGTCGTCGGCCACCGCCTTGACCACTGCAAGGCGGTTGGTGGGGGCGCCGTTGGCGGAAAAATCCTCCCGGCCCATGGAACCGGAAAGGTCGATGGCCATCATCAGGTCGCGCCCTTCAACCGGAATGGGAATGGGCCGGCCGAGAAACACCGGACGGGCGGCGGCCGTGACCAGCAGCGCCCAGATCAGCGTCAGGATCGCAAGGCGCAGGATTGCGCTGCGGCGCGAGCGGGTGCCGGCCAGCGGCACGGCGCTGAAGGCGGCGAAGAACGGCACCCGCAGCGCCCCGCCACGGCCGCGCCGGGCCGGCTTCATCAGGATGCGCAGCAGGAAGGGCACCGGCAGGGCCAGAAACAGCCATGGCCACTGGAAGCTGATCATGTGTTCCCCCGCAGCCAGCCCGACACGGCGCGCACCACCGCCGCCCGGTCGGCGGCACCCTGCAGGGCCCCCGGCGGCGCATAGGGCGCGCGGGCGATGAGGGTGGCGATGGCCGGCGGCATGGCACCCCGGCCGGCGGTGAGAAAGGCTTCCCACTCGGCACCGGTCAGGGTCACCGTTTCTGCCGCGCGGCCACGGGCGATGAGCACACGGCGGATGAGCACGGCCGCCTCCGCCGCCACGGCCTGCGCCGGCCCGAAGCGGGCTTCGTCGGCGGCAACGGCGGCAAACTCGCGGCCGGCGCGATAGCGCAGCGTGCCGCGGCGGTACCATTCGTAAAGCGCGGCCAGCGCAATCAGCAGCACGACGAGGCCGGCCAGCGCCCACCAGCCCGGCGCCGGCGGCCAGAACGGCACGGCATCCGGCAGGTGAATATCGCGCAGGGCCGCCAGAGGGTCGGCGGCCGGCGCAGTGGCGGCCGGCAGACCCGGGGCAGCGGCGGCCGGTGCCGGCGGCGATACCAGCTTCAGGGGGGCGGGGCTGGTCATGCGGCCCTCTCGCCGGCGGCCGCGCGGCCTGCCGGCCGGGCGCGCACGAGGCGCTCCGGATGCAGCAGTTCGCCGGGACGGGTGCCGGTTTCCAGCGGCAGGAAATTCATGCCGCGCTGGCGCGACAGATCCTCGATGGCGGCGCGCTGCGCCGCAAAGCGGGCCGCGTGTGTGTGCCGCACGGTGCGGCTGTCGGCATCGATCATCGCCACGGCTGTGCCGTCGCTGACGGGATAACGGCCGGCGGCGGGCAGCTCGGCTTCAAGCCGGTCATGGACGAAGATGTTGGTGACGTGGGCCGTCTGCCCGAGGCGGCCGAGCTCCTTCGCCGCCACCGCATCGAGATCGTGGAAATCGCTGATCACGAAGGCCAGCGTGCCCGGTCGCGCCGTCAGACGCAGACGGGCAAGGCCTTCGGCCAGCGTCGGTTCCGGCGCGGCCAGCGGCACGGGTTCGCCCTCGGCGTCGAGACCGTCGGCCGTGGCCTCCGCAAGGTCGCGGATGAAGGCGAGGATGCGGGCGCGGCTGCGCTGCGGGCGGTGTTGCAGCACGCGCAGCGGCGACAGCACGACGCCGCCGACGCGGTCGGAGCCGGCCAGCGCCACCCACGTCAGCACAGCCGCCGCTTCCGCCGTCAGCACCGACTTGAAGCAGGTGCGCGTGCCGAACTGCATGGCGGTACGCACATCGGCCAGAATCAGCACGGGGCGTTCGCGTTCTTCCTGAAACAGCTTGGTGTGCACCTTGCCGGTGCGCGCCGTCACCCGCCAGTCAATGGTGCGGATGTCGTCGCCGGGCTGGTAGATGCGCGCCTCGTCGAACTCCATGCCGCGGCCCTGATGGGTGGAGCGGTAGGTGCCGATCTGATGGGTGCGCACGCGGCCGCCGGGGGCAAAGCCGCCGGCGGTGCCGTCCGGGCGGGCGGCGATCAGGTCTTCCAGCGTGGCGACGATGCCGGCCAGCGGCCGGGCCGGGCGGGTGTTCATGCCGTCGGGGTTCCTGCTTCGAAGGTCGTGCATCCGGGATTGCGTCCGGCCGCCTGCATCGGGGGGCGCCTGCGCCGGCTCAGCTCACCGGCACGCGGGCAATGAGCGTGTCAAGGAAGCGGTCGGCGGTCATGCCGTCGGCCTCGGCCTCGAACGTCAGCAGGATGCGGTGGCGCAGCACGTCCCTGGCAATGGCCTGCACGTCTTCGGGCACGACATAATCCCGGCCGCGCAGCCAGGCGTGGGCGCGGGCGCAGCGGTCGAGCGCGATGGTGCCGCGCGGGCTGGCGCCGAACGACACGAGGCCGGCAAGGTCGCTGCCATAGGTCTCGGGCCGGCGGGTGGCGAACACGAACTGCAGCAGATATTCCTCCAGCGCCTCCGACATGTAGGTGTCGAGTGCGGCGCGGCGGGCGGCGAACACGGCCTCCTGCGAGATCGGGTTGCCGAAAGTCATCGCCTCGCCCTGTGCCTCGCCGCGCACGAGGCGCAGGATCTGCCGCTCGGCGTCGATGTCGGGATAGTCGATCTTCACATGCAGCAGAAAGCGGTCGAGCTGGGCTTCGGGCAGGGGATAGGTGCCCTCCTGCTCGATGGGGTTCTGCGTGGCCATCACCAGAAACAGGTCGGGCAGCGCATAGGTGGTGCCGCCCACCGTGACCTGCCGTTCGGCCATCGCCTCCAGAAGAGCCGCCTGCACCTTGGCCGGCGCGCGGTTGATTTCGTCGGCGAGGATGAAATTGTGGAAGATCGGGCCGGCCTGAAAGCGGAAGCTGCCGTCTTCGGGCCGGTAGATATCCGTGCCGGTAAGGTCGGAGGGCAGCAGGTCCGGCGTGAACTGGATGCGATGGTCGTCGCAGTGGATGGCGCGCGCCAGAGCCTTGATGGCCTTGGTCTTGGCAAGGCCGGGTGCGCCTTCCACCAGAAGATGCCCGTCTGCAAGAATGGCGATCAGAAGGCGATCGACGAAGGCCGGCTGCCCGAGGATGCAGCTGTTCATATAGGCGGCGAGATGCTCGAACACGCGGTGCAGCGCTTCGTTCAGGTCGCCGCCGGCAGCGCGGCCCGGAGCGGCTTGCGACGGAGCGGCGGCCCCGGCAGCGGGAGCGGCGGGCTGGGCCTTGGGGGCGGAAGAGCGGAACGGCGTCATCGGCAGGTGATTCCCGAGCGGCAGGAAGGGATGCGGCAGCAATAGGCCATTGCGGCTTACACCGACATTGCCCCAACATGAACTTTCTGTAATGTCCCGCCCAGCCCCCGGCCGGCGGGAGACGGTTTTCTCCTTGCACTGATCTGCAGCCGAAATGTGTCCGCCGCGGTCCTGCTGTGCAGCGGCGCGGGCGTTTTTCGGAGATCGGCGGGTTGTCCCCTTGCAGTTTGGCGGCGCTGGCGTTAGCGACGGCAGCCGGGGGGAGCAGAGTAACACCGGACATAAGGTGACCGGCACATGGAACGGCATGAGCCCGCTCCGGGACTGGATCGCGCCCCTTCGCCATCGGACCTTTCGGCGGCGCTGCCTGCGGACAGCGCGGCCGTGACTACGCTTCTGCGCGAAACCGCGGCCCTGGAAGCGGCCGGCATCGTCGCGCATTTCTACGAGGTGCTGTCAGCGGACGCCGCTGCCGCCGCCTTTCTCAGTCACGATGTCGTGCAGGCGCGCCTCAAGCCCTCGCTGGTGCACTGGCTGACCGATCTGATGGCCGAAGATCCGTCCGGCGCCGGCAAGGCATCGGACGCGGAAAAGCAGCGTGTTATCGGCGAAATCCATGCCCGCATCCGCCTGCCGGCCCATCTGATGCTGGAAGGCGCGATGGTGCTGAAGGCCGGCTTTGCCGCCGGCCTGCGCCGGCACAGCCCCGATGCCGCCACGCTTGCGGCGGCGCTGGCCAGCATGCACGCCCGCATGGATACCGCGCTTTACCAGATGGTGGCGGCCTACGTTGTCAGCAGTTCCGAGCGGGCGCAGGCGCACGAGGCGTTCCGTCTGTTTGCCGCGGGCCCGGAAAGCGCGCTCGACCGCGAAAGCCAGCGTGCGGCGCTGATGGAATGGCTGCAGGGCGTGCTGTCGGCGTTGCTGGATTTCGGCTCGGAACTGCGGCTCCATCCGATCCGCTCGTCGGCGTTCGGGCTGTGGGTCACCCACCGTGCTGGCGTCATCTTTCAGGGACTGCCGGGGCTGGAGGCCCTCGATGCCAGTCTGACGCAGATCGACCGCCTGATTCTGCCGCAACTGGGCGAGGCCCGCGACGAGGGCGGCGGCCGTCTTACCGCTCTGGTCGGCCGCCTCAACGCCGTGATCGACGAGATCAAGTTTCTGCTGAACGATCTGTTCCAGATCGTGGCCGGCAATCAGGAGGGGCGCGATCCGCTGACGCGCACCCTGAACCGCCGCTTCCTGTCTGCCGTGCTGGGCCGCGAAACCGCCATCGCCCAGCGTGACGACACCCGCTATGCGCTGCTGATGCTCGATGTCGACCACTTCAAGCAGATCAACGACCGCTGGGGACACACCGCAGGCGATGCCGTGCTGCGGGACGTGGCCGAAATCCTGCTGGATGGCGTGCGGCTCAGCGATTTCGTGTTCCGCTATGGCGGAGAGGAATTCCTGCTGGTGCTGATCGAAAGCGGCGAGGAACACGCCCGCGTCGTTGCCGAACGGCTGCGGCTGGCGCTGGAAGCGGCGCCGATGCGCCTGCCGGACGGTTCCTCCACCCACGTCACGGCCTCCATCGGCCTTGCCGTGTTCGACGGCCACCCGGATTACGCAGCGCTGATCGAACGGGCCGATGCGGCGCTCTATGTTGCCAAGCGCGCCGGGCGCAACCGCGTTCAGGTGGCCGCCGCGCCCGCCGCGGAGCCCGGCTGAGGGCGGACGATTCACCGGAAATCGTCAATCGTCGTTCGGCGATGGCTGGACAAGGCCGGCTCGGCGCCCCATGTGAAGGGCTCCGGCCGCGCCCTGTCGCGGCGCAACCGGCAGAGCAGCGATGGCCCGCCTTTCCATTCTCGATCTCGTCCGCATCACCCGCGAAGGCAGCGCCCGGCAGTCGCTCGATAACGCCCGCGACCTGGCCGGCCTTGCCGAACGCCTCGGCTTCACGCGCTACTGGGTTGCCGAACATCACAATATCGACGGCATTGCCAGCAGCGCCACCGCGCTGGCGATTGCTCACATCGCTGCCGGCACGCACACCATCCGCGTCGGCGCCGGCGGCATCATGCTGCCCAACCATGCGCCGATCGTGATCGCCGAACAGTTCGGCACGCTGGAGACGCTGTTTCCCGGCCGCATCGACCTCGGTCTCGGACGGGCGCCGGGCGGCGATGCGCTGACCATGCGCGCACTGCGCCGGTCGTTCGACAACGCCGACAACTTCCCCCGCGATGTGCTGGAACTGCAGGCTTATTTCGCCCCCGCCGGTGCCGGCCAGCGCATCCGCGCCATTCCGGCGGCCGGCACGAACGTGCCGATCTGGATTCTGGGGTCCAGCACCTATGGCGCGGAACTCGCTGCGCACCTCGGGCTGCCTTATGCCTTCGCCTCGCATTTCGCGCCCGAACTGCTGCTGCCGGCGCTGGAAATCTACCGCACCCGCTTCCAGCCCTCCGAAGTGCTGGAGCGGCCCTATGCGATGATCGGCGTCAACATCATTGCCGCCGACAGCGAGGCCGAGGCCCGGCGGCTGCGCACCACGCAGCAGATGTCGTTCGTCAATCTGCGGCGCGGCACGTCCACCATCTCGCTGCCGCCGGTCGACGATATCGATACCTACTGGACGCCCGATGAGGCGATGCTGGCGGAACGCCTGCTGGCGCGTTCGGTCTTCGGCACGCGCGATCAGGTGCGCGACGGCATCGCCGCGCTGGTGGCGGAAACCGGGGCCGACGAACTGATGATCGTGAGCGACATCTACGACCACGCCGCGCGCCGCCATTCGCTGGACCTGATCGCTCAGGCCGGCGGGCTGACGCCGCCGGCCTGAGCGCGGCCTCAGATCACGGCTTCGATCAGCATCGGGCCGCGGCGGGCCATGGCGGCGGCCACCGCGGCCTCGAAGGCGGGCACCGTTTCGGCCCGCACCGCTTCCACGCCCATGCCCTGCGCCAGCGCCGTCCAGTCCAGCGCCGGATTGGAAAGATCGAACAGCGACAGTGCCTTGCTGCCCTGCTGCACGGCGCCGACGCGGCCCAGCTCCACTTCGAGAATGCGATAGGCGCGGTTGGAATAGATCACCGTCAGCACATCGAGGTTCTCGCGGGCCTGCGTCCACAGCGCCTGCAGATTGTACATCGCGCTGCCGTCGCCCTGCAGCAGCACGACCTTGCGATCCGGGCAGGCGACCGCGGCCCCGGTGGCCACCGACAGCATGCTGCCGATGGCGCCGCCGGTGAGGTTGAGGAAATCGTGCGGGGCGGCGGTGACCGTCAGCGGAAAGCAGGCAAGCCCCGACGAAATCGATTCATCCGCCAGGATCGCCCCTTCCGGCAGCGCACGGGCCACCACGCGCATGATGGTTTCGGGATTGAGCGCGGCGCTGCGGTCGATGTCCGGCACGGCAAAGGCCGCCACCGGCGCGCCCGCGCGGGCATCCAGCGCATCGGCCAGCGCCTCCAGCGCCTGCGGCCCGTCCTCATGGGGATGGGCGAGCGTGGCGATGCGGCAGCCTTCCGGCGTGAGCCAGCTCGGTTTGCCGGGGTAGGCGAAGAACGACACCGGCGGGGCGGCGCCCACCAGCACCAGCAGTTCCGTGGCCCCCAGAAAGTCCAGCGCCTGTTCGGCGAAATAGGGCAGCCGCTCCACCACCACCCGGCCGGCGCCGCGCTCCATGCGCGGGGCGAAGGTGTCGCACAGCAGGCGCGCGCCGGTGCGGGCGGCAATGCGGCCGGCGGCTGCCAGCGCGGGCCCGCGCAGCGCCTCGCCGCGCATCAGGATGGCAGCCTTCGCACCGCCGTGCAGCAGGCGGGCGATGCGTTCCACGGCATCGGCGGCAACGGGCTCCGGCATCGCCGCCGGCAGCGGCGGGGCGATGCCTTCCGCCTCGTCCCACGCCGCATCGGCGGGCAGGATCAGCGTGGCGATCTGGCCCGGCGCCTCGCGGGCGGCGCGCACGGCACGGGCGGCATCGGCGGCCACCGAGCGGGCATCCGGCGACTGCCGGATCCAGCCGGAAACGGGGCGGGCGAAGCCCTCCACATCGGCCGTCAGCGGCGCATCGTAGCGCAGGTGGCGGCTGGCGTGATTGCCGACGATGTTGACGATCGGCGTTGCTGCCTTGCGGGCGTTGTGCAGATTGGCAAGGCCGTTGGCGAGGCCCGGCCCCAGATGCAGCAGCGTGGCGGCGGGCCGCCCGGTCATGCGGCCATAGCCGTCGGCTGCGCCGGTGACAACGGTCTCGGCCAGCGCCAGCACCGGGCGCATGCCCTCCACCGTGTCGAGGGCGGCGACGAAGTGCATCTCCGACGTGCCGGGATTGGCGAAGCACACATCGACGCCGCTGGCCAGCAGTGTGCCGAGCAGGCTTTCTGCGCCGGTCATCGGCACGCCGCCATGCCCGGCGCCTGCGCCTGCGGACACGGTCTTCCTGCCATCTTCCTGCATCACGCCCTCCACCGGCACGGTCCGATTCGAAGCCGGCAGTATGCGTCCCGGGCGGACCGGGGCGAAAGGGGCCGGCTTCAGGCCGCGCCGCTCACCCCGACATAGAGCGCGTAGAGCGAGGTGGTCGCGGTGATGAACAGGCGGTTGCCCTTCGGTCCGCCGAAGGTGAGGTTCGCCACCGCCTCCGGCACCCGCAGCTTCGCAATCGGGCTGCCGTCGGGGGCGAACACATGCACGCCATCGGCCGCGCTCGACCACAGATTGCCGCGCGCATCGACCCGCATGCCGTCGGGAACGCCCGGCTCGATGACGGCGAAGACGCGGCCGTTCCTCAGCCGTCCCTCCGCGACATCGAAGGCCCGCACATGGTGGCCGTCTGCGAAGCCGTGGCTGCGGCCGGAATCGGCGATATAGAGCGTGCGCTCGTCGGGCGAGAAGCACAGGCCGTTCGGCTGGCCGAAATCGTCGGCCACGATGGCGATCTGGCCGCTGTGCGGGTCGACGCGATAGACGTTGCGCGTCGGCTGCTCGGGTTCGGCGGGTGCGCCCTCATAGAGGCTGAGAATGCCGTAAATGGGATCTGTGAACCAGATGGCGCCGTCGCGCGTCACCACCACGTCGTTCGGCGAGTTGAGGCGCCGGCCGTCATAGCGTTCGGCGATGACGGTCAGAGAGCCGTCGTGCTCCGTGCGCGTTACCCGGCGGCTGCCGTGCTCGCAGGTCACGAGCCGGCCCTGCGGATCGCGGGTGTTGCCGTTGGAATGGCGCGAGGGGGCGCGGAACACGCCGGTGCTGCCGTCGGTGCGCCAGTACAGCATGCGGTCTTCCGGAATGTCGCTCCAGACCAGCGTGTTGTGCAGCGGAAACCACACCGGCCCCTCGGCCCACCGGCAGCCGGTGGCGACCCGCTCCAGATGGGCATGCGGCAGGGCCAGCGGCAGGGCGCGGTCGTCGAGCACGTCCACGGGATTGGCCAGCACCGGGCCGGTGGTGAAGGGACCGAGGGGCGCAGAGGCCGGGGCAAGCGGGTTCGCCATCGCGAGGGTATCCAGAGCGACGTGGGTCATGGGGGTCATCCGGGCAGGGAAGGCGGCAGGGAAAGGCCGGGCGCTTCAGCGGCCGGTCTTGCGGCTGCCCGCCAGCGTGATGGCGGCGATGATGATGATGCCGGTCAGCATCAGGCGCGGGCCGGAGCCGACGCCGAAGGTGTTGAGCATGGTCACCATCAGGTAGAGGAACAGCGCTGCCCCCCAGAGCCCGGTCACGTTGGAAAAGCCGCCGGTGACTGCCGTGCCGCCGATAACGACGACGGCGATGGAGGCGAGCAGATATTCCTCGCCCATGTTGAGCGAGGCGCCGCCGGAAAAGCCGGCGAGCAGCGCGCCCGTCAGCCCGGCGAGGGCGGCGGAGAGCACATAGGTGCGCAGCCGGATGAGATCGACCCGGATGCCCGCCAGCCGCGCGGCCCGCATGTTCTGGCCGATGGCGGTGACCGAGCGGCCGAACATCGTGCGGTGCAGCACCACCGCCATGATCCCGCACAGCACCACGGTGGCGATGGCCACCAGCGGCACGCCCAGAAAGCGCCCGGTGGCGAAGGCGGAGAACGCCTCCGGCGGCTTGACGTTGAGCCCGCGGCCATAGGCGATCGCCGTGGACTGCACGAGGAAGCTGCCGGACAGCGTGGCGATGATCGGCGGAATGGAAAGCAGCCGGATCAGCGCATAATTGAAAAGGCCGACGAGGCCGCCGACGCCGACCGCGGCGACAAGGCCGGGCAGGATGAGGCCGTCGGCCCCGGCCATCACCTTCATCGCCACCGCGCCGGAAAGGGCGATGGTGGCGGGAATGGAGAGGTCCACGTTGCCCGGACCCATGGTGATGACGAACATCTGGCCGATGCCGGCAATCACATAGAAGGCCGCGAAGGTGGCGGCCGTGGCGGCCACCTGCCCCGCGCCCACGCCGCCGGTGAAGGCGAGGGTGGCGAGATAGATCAGGCCGGCGCCGGCGAACGAGAGCGCCCAGGGCGAGCGCCGGGCAAAGGCGGCAAGGCGGGTGCGCATGTCGGGTGTCGGGGTGTTGCTGCCGGCAAGGCGGCTGGCCTGCGGGCGGGAGGTGAGCGGCTGGAAGGTCACTTGCGGGCTCCTTCCATGCGGTTGGCAACGGCGCGCAGCGCCAGCACGATGATGAGGATGGCGCCCTGCGCGCCGATCTGCCAGTCGGGCGAAATGCGCAGGAACGACAGCAGCGAGCCGGCGAGCGTCAGCGTCATGGCGCCGATCACGGCACCGATGGGCGAGACGCGGCCGCCGACGAATTCGCCGCCGCCGAGGATGACGCCGGCAATCGACAGCAGCGTGTAGCGCAGCGCGATGTTGGCATCGGCGGAGGTGGTGAGGCCGACGAGCGACAGCCCCGACAGCACGCCGAAGAAGCCGGCGAGCGCAAACATGGTGACTTTGGCCTTCAGCAGCGACCAGCCGGCCCGGGCAATCGCCGCCGGGTTGCCGCCGGTGCCGCGCAGCACCGCGCCGGCGGCCGAGCGCATCAGCCCGAAATGCACCACCACGGCAAGCACAATGCCCATCAGGATGGCGAAGGGGATGACCGGCGTCTTCAGCTTCATCATCAGCTTCAGCCAGTCCGGCGCGCTGCCGCCCGGCTGCGGCAGCACCATGACGGCGGCGCCCAGCCAGAAGAACGACATGCCGAGGGTGACGACGATGGAGGGCAGGTTCCGCAGATGCACCAGCGCCCCGACCAGCCCGTAGACCGCGATGCAGCCGATGAGAACGGCGATGCCGACGAGCGGGTCCTGCTTCAGCAGCGTGGCGGCGATGCAGGCGACGAACGACACGAAGCTGCCGATGGAAAGATCAAGGTCGTTGACGGTGATGACGCAGAGCTGCGCCATGGTGGCGAAGGCAATGGGCAGCGCCAGATTCAGCATCAGGTTGAAGCCGAAATAGCTGATGGCGTTGGGCTGCACGAAGCCGATGGCGACGATGATGAGGGCGAGCGAGGCCGGCGGCAGCATCGCGCGCGGCGAGGGCAGGCGGAAGGCCGGGCCGGCCGGCGGGGCGGACGTGAGGCTCATGCGGCGGTCTCCTCGAACGAGGATTGCAGGACCCGTGCCTCGGAAAGCTCGGTGCGGGCGAGGTCGGAGACGATGCGGCCGGTGCGCAGCACATAGATGTGGTCGCAGTGCTCCAGCTCTTCGAATTCCGTCGTGTACCAGAGGAAGGTGCGGCCCTTTTCCGCCTCGGCCTTGATGGTGCGGTAGACCTCTTCCTTGGTGGCGATATCGACGCCGCGCATCGGGTCGTCCATCAGGATGATGTCGGCATCGGAGGCGAGCGCGCGGGCGAAAAGCGCCTTCTGCTGGTTGCCGCCCGACAGGGTGAGGATGCCGTTGTCCATGTCGGGCGTGCGGATCGCCATGCGGGCATGCCACTCCGCCTCCATGGCACGCTCGGCCTTCGGGTCGATCAGGCCGAACCGGCGCATGGCCTTCAGCGAGCGGATGGTGACGTTGCGGCCGATGGACCACAGCGGAAACACGCCGTCGGACTGGCGGTCGCCGGCCACGAACGCCACCTTGCCGCGCACGCTGGCAAGGCGGGTGGAGCGGCCGGCGGCATCGTGGATCAGCACCAGCAGGCTCGTCTGGCCATGGCCGGCAAGGCCGCCGAGGCCGATGATCTCGCCCTTGCGGGCGGTCAGCGCCAGCCCGCCCGGCGCCTGCGGCGTGCGGGCCTCGACCACGATCTCGCCGCGGGCTTCGCGCTGCGGCAGGGCGCGGATTGCCTTGTGGGCGCTCTTTCCTGCCGGGGCATCGTGAATGATGGTGCCCATGGCGGCGACGAGGCTGTCGCGGGTGTAGCGCCGGGCATCGCCGGTTTCCACCACGCCGCCGTCCTTCATCACCACCACGCGGTCGGCGGTGGAGAGGATCTCGCCCAGAATGTGCGAGATGAGGATGACGCTCATGCCGCCTTCCACGG
>NZ_DAISHT010000004.1:0-6328 GCF_036822375.1 Pseudoxanthobacter sp.
CCAGCACTTCGCGTGCAAAGCCGGTGATGGCATAGCGCCCGGCGTCCTGCACTTCCCGCTCGGTGCGCCGGCGCAGGTTCTCCATCTCCGCCAGCGTGCGCAGAAGCTGGTCGCGCAGCTGGTCGTTCTCCGCTTTCAGGGCGGAAAGGGGATCGGCCGCTGCCGCGCCGGCCTCCGGGGCGGTCTCGGTCGCGGTCTTCTCGGTTTCGGGTGTCGTTTCGCCGCTGTCGGTGGTCATCGCTCGGGTCTCGGAATGAACGGGTCGGTAAAAGGGCCGGCAAAAACACGGCCCGCGCGAGGCCGGATCAGGGTCTCGGGGCGCGGGCCGCATGCCTTGCAACGGGGGCCCGCTGCCGGCTGGCCGGCCCGGCGGGACATCGGGAACGGACAGGCCTCAGATGGCGGCCTTGATCCAGTCGGCCAGCGCGCTCTTGGGCGCCGCCCCCACCTTGTGGGCCGCCAGCTCGCCGCCCTTGAAGACCATCAGGGTCGGAATGGAGCGGACGCCGTATTTGATGGCGGTGGCCTGATTCTCGTCCACGTTGACCTTGGCAATGCGGACCTGCCCCTCAAGCTCGCCGGCGATCTCTTCCAGCGCCGGGGCGATCATCTTGCAGGGGCCGCACCACTCGGCCCAGAAATCCACCACGACCGGCAGATCGGAGTTGAGAACGTCGTCCTTGAAGGACGCGTCGGTCACCTGCACCGTCGCGGAATCTTCGGCTTCAGCCATGTCGAACCTCATATGTCGCCGCTGGCGACGTTAAGATTGCGTGATTGTTCCGCCGGCCCGCCTTGCTGGCACAGCCGCCCCGGGAAACCGGAACCGGCACACGGCCTTTTCCGCCATGGCCGGCCACCGCGGCGGAGACTCAATCCATGGCGGGAAGGTAGGAAGCGCACCCCCCTGCGTCAAGGCATGGCGGGGCACGGGCGGGTTGCGGCGGCCGGCGGGCGGCGGCAATTTCGCCGTTGCGCGGCGGCCATGGAGCCGCCATGGTTCGCCCGACTGCCCCGGCCGCCGGCCGGGTGCCGGATTGCCGGAAGGAGCCGCAGACTTTGGATCGGCTGAGTTTTTCAACGGGCGCGGTGGTGAAGGTGGGTCTTGCCAGCGCGGTTGCGCTGGGGGCGGCGCTGTGGCTGCGCTATGGCCTCATCGACGTGACGGCCATCGCGCAGGCCTGCGAGGCGGGTGAGCGCTCGCTCACCTGCGCCGTCCGCTTCGGCTTCAACGAGGGTTTCCGCACCGTGGTGCCGGGAATCGTGGCCGTGCTGATCGGCCTTTATGCGCTGCTGCGCCCCGGCGTGGCGGCCTTCGGGGCCACCTTCGTGGCCGCCGCGCTGTGTCTGGTGCTGTTCAACGCCTGGCCGGGTGCGCTGGCCCTTACGCTGGCACTGCTTTCCCTTGCCCGGCGGGCGCCGGCGTCCCGCGCCCGACAGGCCTGAGGGCCAGCGCCAGGACGATGAAGTCGAGGGCGAAAGCCCACGCCTGACCGTTGTCCGCGCCCTCGTTCAGGATCACGCCGATGGCGGTGACCAGAATGAGGGCGCTGAACAGCCGCTCCACGCGGCCGGCCGCCCCGGCGGCGCCCACCATGGCAACCGCGATGGCCGGACCGGCAAAGGCGGCGAACTGGAAGTCGCGGTAGCGCGAATCGACCAGCAGCGCGATCAGCGTCGGCACGCCGATGACGAGGGTGGCAAAGGTCAGCCAGCCCATGATGCGGCCCGCCGCACCGGTGCCGGCCGGCGTTTCCGCAGAACCCAGCAGCGCTTCCAGCCGCAGGCGCGGAATGCCGCGGGCCACCATCGGCGCGGCGGCGAGCGGCATCAGCACCGTCAGCGCCAGCGTGGCGGCGGCGAAGGCCCAGTCCCAGCCATCGAGGCTGACGACCGGCGCCTCTTCAAGCCACCACGGCAGGGCGAAACCGGTGACGAGGGCGATCAGCGACAGCCGTCCCACCGCGTTCATCCCGCGCGCCTTCAGCCCCAGCCCCATGACCACGGCGGCGGCAACGATGCCGATGGCCGCCTGCCACAGCCAGCCGGGGTGGTTGCTGATGGCCTCGCCCCAGTGGAACTTGACCTTGCCGGCATCGTCGAGCACGCCCCAGCGGCCGCCGACGGTGCCTTCCAGCTTGCGCTTCCACGGCTGGTCCAGCGCCTCGATGAGGTTGTAATCCCAGCCGTTTTTCTTCGCGAGCGCGATGATCTCCGACAGGTAGGCGACCTGATTGGCCGGCGTCGGCAGCGCGCCCTCGCGCATGCGGCCGCGGCTCGGCCAGCCGGTTTCGCCGATCAGGATCGGCTTGTCGCCGAACAGCGTGCCCATTTCGCGGCGCACGTCCGCCACGTGGTCGCGGGCCTTGCTGACGTTGACCGGCTGGTCTTCCCAGTAGGGCAGGATGTGGATGGTGACGAAATCGACGTCCCGGGCGATCTCGGTGTTGCGCTCCCAGAACTCCCACACATCGGCATAGGTGACCGGGATCGGGGCCACGGCCTTGCGGATGGTGCGGATCGCCTCCACCAGCGTTTCCGGCGGCAGGTCGCGGCGCAGCAGCACCTCGTTGCCGACGACGAAACCGCGGATCGAATCCGGATAGGCCTTGGCGAGTTCGATGGCGGCGGCGATTTCTTTGGCGTTATCGGTGCGGTTGCGGCCGAGCCAGATGCCCTGCAGCACCTTCAGCCCGTGGCGGGCGGCGATTTCCGGCACCGCGGCCAGACCCTGCCCGGTGGAATAGGTGCGCACGCACGACGTCACCTTCGCGAGTTCCCCAAGCTGGCGGTCGATCTGCTCGGGCGCGATCCACAGGTTGGGGTCGAACGGTGTCTGGCTGCCCTCATAGGGCGCGTAGGACAGGCAGGCGATTTCCTCGCCCGGGGCCAGCGGCGAAGGCGGCACCGCCACAGGGCGGCCCAGCCACCACCAGCCGGCGGCAACCAGCACAACGACCGCAAGGGCGGCGACGAGAACGGAGCGCGACGAGCCGGAGGCCGATGGCGCGGGGGAGGCGGACGGGGAAGCCATGAACGAACGAAAACCGGGTGAGAGCCGCATCGGAAAGCCTGCCGGGCCGGCGGGAGCGAGGGCAAAGCCTGCCACGGCAACGTTCACAAACCGTCATATCAGTGCCGCGCGCCGGGCAGAAGCGCTTCCGCTGCGTGCCGGGCCGGCTTTCGCGCCGCCGTTGCCGCGTTGCCATCGCGCCGGCCTTTTGCTTCCCGCGGCCATTGGCCATATAAGGATCACGCGCGCGTTGGACCGCCGCCCCGCATGACGGGGCCGGCGGCGGGCGCATTTGTGCATTGAAGGCCCGTTCGGCCGCCCTGCGGGCGAAGCGGGACATGAGCCAGGATGAAAGCCATGAGCGCGGCCATGAGCACGGGCCTTCCGGTGGTGAAAATGAACGGCCTCGGCAATGCGATTGCCGTGGTGGACCTGCGCGGCGGCCATGCCCCGCTGACGACGGCGGAGGCCCGCCGGCTGGCGGAGCCCGCCGCAGGGCTGGGGTTCGACCAGATCATGGCGCTGCATGACGGTGCCGGCGATGTCGACTGCTTCATGCGCATCTACAATTCCGACGGCTCGGAAGTTTCCGCCTGCGGCAACGGCACGCGCTGCGTGGCCGATGTGCTGTTCGGCGAGGGCGGCGCGCGGCGGCTCGTGCTGGCCACCGATGCCGGCCGGCTGATCTGCACGCCCGGCGGCCGGCCCGGCACCGTCAGCGTCGACATGGGCGTTCCGCGTCTGGCGTGGAACGAGATTCCGCTCGCCCATGCCGTGCCCGATATCCGCGCCGTGGCCGTGCCGCTGGCCGGCGTGCCGGGGGCGGAGGCCATCCGCGGGGCCGGGCTGCTGGGCCCGGCGACGGTGGTCAATGTCGGCAATCCCCACGCCATCTTCTGGGTGGCGGACCCCGATGCCATCGATTTTGCCCGCCTCGGCCCGGTCATCGAGCATCACCCGCTGTTTCCCGAGCGCGTCAACGTCTCGCTCGCCCGCATCGACCGCCCCGACCGCATCACGCTGAAGGTGTGGGAGCGCGGCGCCGGGCTGACGCGGGCCTGCGGCACGGCGGCCTGTGCCACCATGGTGGCGGCGGTGCTGACCGGGCGCACCGGCCGGGCGGCGACGATCGTGCTGCCGGGCGGCGAACTCGACCTGTCGTGGGGCGAGGATGGCCACATTCTGATGACCGGCCCGACCGAGACGGAAGCCACCGGCGTGATCGACCGGGAGAGCCTTGCCGTCGTCCTCGACCCGGCGAGGGCTGCCTGATGGCCGTCGATATCCTCACCTTCGGCTGCCGCCTCAACACCGCCGAATCGGAAGTCATCCGCCGCGAGGCGGAGGCGGCCGGCGTGAAGCAGACGGTGGTCATCAACACCTGCGCCGTCACGCAGGAGGCGGTGCGGCAGGCGCGGCAGGCAATCCGCAAGGCGCGGCGCGAGAACGGCGAGGCGCGCATCGTGGTGACCGGCTGCGCGGCCCAGACCGAGCCCGGCACCTTTGCCGATATGGCCGAGGTGGACCTCGTGCTCGGCAATGCCGAGAAGCTCGACCCCGCCGCCTGGCGCCGCGTGGCCGGCGACAACCGCCCGGCCGGCCCGGCCGCGGGGGCCGATTTCGGCCTGGCGGCGGCGGAGAAGATCCGCGTCGACGACATCATGGCCGTGCGCGAGACCGCCGCCCACCTGATCGACGGGCTGGAAGGGCGCACCCGCGCCTTCGTGCAGGTGCAGAACGGCTGCGACCATCGCTGCACCTTCTGCATCATTCCTTATGGCCGCGGCCCTTCGCGCTCGGTGCCGATGGGGGCGGTGGTGAGCGAGATCCGCCGCATCGTCGCCCATGGCACGCCGGAAGTGGTGCTGACGGGCGTCGATCTCACTTCCTACGGGCAGGATCTGCCCGGCGCGCCGCGGCTGGGCGAACTCGTCACCCGCATCCTGAAGCTGGTGCCGGAGCTGCCGCGGCTGCGGCTGTCGTCCATCGATTCCATCGAGGTCGACGACAGCCTGATGAGGGCCATTGCCGGGGAAGAACGGCTGATGCCGCATTTCCATCTGTCCCTGCAGGCCGGCGACGACATGATTCTGAAGCGCATGAAGCGCCGGCATCTTGCCGCCGATGCGGTGCGCTTCTGCGACAGCGTGCGGGCGATCCGGCCGGACGTGGTGTTCGGCGCCGACCTCATCGCCGGCTTCCCGACGGAAACCGACGCGATGTTCGCCAACAGCCTGAAGCATGTGGAAGACTGCGGCCTGACCTATCTGCACGTTTTTCCCTATTCGCCGCGCCACGGCACGCCGGCCGCGCGCATGCCGCAGTTGCCGCGCCCGCTCATCCGGGCGCGGGCCGATGCTCTGCGGCAGCTGGGCGAGGCGCGGCTTTCCGCCCACCTTGCCGCCGAGGTCGGCCGTATGCGGCAGGTGCTGGTGGAAAGCGCCGGCCTTGGCCGCACCGAGCAGTTCACGCCCACGGTGATTGCCGGCGGCCGGCCGGGCGAGGTGCTGTCGGCCCGCATCACCGGCCACGAGGGCACGCGGCTTCTTGCCGAAGCCGCCTGACGGCACCACCAGACACGGGCCCACGCCAGAGACCGGCGGCCGGCGACGCCGGAATGCGCCGCCGCACGAGGGGGAAGGATAAGTCATGGCAGAAGAGAAGCGCGGCCTGCTCGGCCGCCTGTTCGGATGGCGTTCCCGGACGGACGAAGCCGCCGCGCCGGCGGGGTCCGATGCGCCGGAAGACACTCTGCCCCCGGCTGAAGGCCAGCCGCCGGAGGCCCTGCCCGAAACCGCATCGCAGACAGCGCCCGGACCGGCGCCCGACGGAGCGCCGGCTGCGGCAGAGGCCGCTCCGGCCGCGGAGGAGCCGGCACAGAGCGCCCCGGACGCAGCTTCCGCCGCGCCGCATGATGCTCGCCCGCATGACGCCGGTCCGGGCCCGCATGACGCCGGCCCGCATGACGAGGCTGCCGCGCCGGCCCTGCAGGATCAGGCGCCGCCGGCCGTGCAGCACGATGCGCCCCCGGTGTTCCGGCCCGAGCCCGTTGCCGGTGTTGCCCCGGCGGTGATTGCGCCGCTTCTGGAGGAAGCGGAGGAGAGCGCTCCGCCCGCCGGCTCCGCCCCCGACGATCTGCAGCGCCACGGCGCCGGGCTGATGCCGGAGACGACCGCCGAAGAAGATCCCCCCGCGCCGGTGGCCGGGGCGGCGGAACCGGAGACCGCCCCCCTTGCGGCGGCGCCTGAAGCCGTGGCCGGGCCGGAGCCGGAAGGCGCTGCGCTGCCGGAGGCCGGCCCCGCCTCTCCGGCGGAC
>NZ_DAISHT010000004.1:6428-51642 GCF_036822375.1 Pseudoxanthobacter sp.
GCCGGAGCCGGAAGGCGCTGCGCTGCCGGAGGCCGGCCCCGCCTCTCCGGCGGACAGTGCAGAGGCGGTCCCGCCGGCCGGCGAGACCCCGCCGGCGGGCGGAGGCGACGACCGCCGTTTTTTCGCCGAGGCGGACGACGCGCCGGCTGCGCCGCCAGCCGAAGGCCCGAAGGCCTCGTGGCTGCAGCGCCTGCGCCGCGGCCTGTCGCGCACCACCCAGTCGCTCGCCGGCGGCATCACCGGGCTTTTCACCAAGCGCAAGCTTGATGTCGGCACCCTGCAGGATCTGGAAGATCTGCTGATTCAGGCCGATCTCGGCGTGGAAACCGCCACGGCCATTGCCGACCGCATTTCCGACAAGCGTTATGCCAAGGGCATTTCCGATGACGAGGTGCGCCGCATTCTTGCCGAGGAAATCGAACTGCGCCTTGCGCCGGTGGCCCGGCCGCTGCTGCTCGATAAGGGGCTGAAGCCGCATGTCGTGCTGGTGGTCGGGGTCAACGGCACCGGCAAGACGACGACCATCGGCAAGATCTCCGCCCAGCTTCGCGCCCATGGCCGCTCGGTGATGCTGGCCGCCGGCGACACCTTCCGCGCTGCGGCGATCGCTCAGCTGACGATCTGGGGCGAGCGCACCGGCGCAAAGGTGATCGCCCGTGCCGAGGGCAGCGATGCCGCCAGCCTGGCGTTCGATGCCATGAAGGAGGCTCGGGAGGCCGGCGCCGACGTGCTGCTGATCGATACCGCCGGTCGCCTGCAGAACCGTGCCGAACTGATGGCCGAGCTGGAAAAGGTGATCCGCGTCATTCGCAAGCATGACCCGAGCGCCCCTCACGACGTGATTCTGACGCTCGATGCCACGACCGGCCAGAACGCCATGCGGCAGGTGGAGATTTTCGGCAAGACCGCCGGCGTGACCGGGCTGGTGATGACCAAGCTCGACGGAACGGCCCGCGGCGGCATTCTGGTGGCCATCGCCGCCCGATACGGCCTGCCGGTGCACTTCATCGGCGTGGGCGAGGGCATCGACGACCTCGAACCGTTCGATGCCCGCGACTTCGCCCGCGCCATCGCCGGTCTGGACGACTGACACTGCCCGGCAAGACGGCCCGGCAAGACGACGCGACAGGACGGCCCGGACGCCCTCCGGCACCCGCCTCCGACACATGCCCCGCTTTTTGCGGCCCCGGCAGCGCCCTGCCGGGGCCGTTTTTTGTCGCGCCACCGGCTGTCGCCGGCCTGCGCATCGGGTCCGCGGCCGGTCCGTCCGCGGCGGTTTTCCGGCCCGGCACCGGAAGGTGTGGATAACCATCCGCTTTGCCGGCTTGCAGCGACACGCGGTGTGGATGAATGCCGCTGCGCCCGAAAACGGCTGTTGCAATCGCCGGGGCGAGCGGCTACATACGCACTCGTTCGACACGCTCCCTTCGTCTAGCGGTCCAGGACGTCGCCCTCTCACGGCGAAAACAGGGGTTCGATTCCCCTAGGGAGCGCCACTCTATTTCCTGACATCTTGAAATTATGGATGTTTTCCCGGCAACCTTGGCACCGGGGACAGGAAATGTGGCTTTGCCGGCGTTTTCCCTTTTCTCCGAACCGGTCAGGCCGGTGCATCTGGTGCATTCAGCGCGCGGCGTCTGAAGCGCGGGTTGCAGGGCCTTTCGGCCGGGCCCGCCCCGGCCGGGCGCGGCGGCGAGAACGTCCCGGAGCAGCAGGACGACACATCCGTGAGCGCGGCCATCAGGCCAGAGAGCGCAGGGTCTGGCCGGGATGGATCCGCGCCCGATGGAGCCACCCCTATCTCCCGCCTGTTGTTGCGGCCACCGGCGGCTGACCCGGATGAGTTTGGGGGATGAACACCGCAATCCCCTTGTGGTTGTGGCTCTCCCGGCCAATGCCAGTACCCATTGAACCTGAAGATCGCTACAACTGTGCGAGAGGGGATCTGGGGCATCATCATGGCGGACCCGACGACGCGCAAGGCTGCCGATCTGCTGAGGTTCGGTTTGACAGGGCAGCTGATCGGGCCTGAAGATCTGCCGGCTGAGTTTGCCGCGATGCTGGCCGCGCTGGAGCATTTTCCCGGGCCCGGCGTTCTGCAGCGTGTCGGGGCGGGAAGCGGGAGCCACCTGCTGAAACTGGTCTCGCCCCGGGCCGACGGTTCGGGCGGGAAGACGGTCGTTCTGCGCAGCGACAAGACCGAAGGCAACAGGCCGAGGCGCCTTCTGCCGTCTCTGAACGCGCCGGACACGCCTGTCGCAAAGCTGGTCTACCGGCCGCTGGAGGTGACGGGTGCAGAGCCCCGCGGTCTGGTTGCGCACCTGCGCGAGCCCGATGCGATTTCGCCCGTTGTGGAGGACGCCTTTTCTCTGGCCTATGGCCGCCGCTGGCTGGAACTCCGTGCCGAGGCCGATGATGCGGCGGCGGGCCGGATGCGGGACGAGATTCTGGCCGCTTGCGGAGAGCTGGCCGGGGTAAGCCTGACCGGCACGGTTGCCGACGATGTGCTGGCCCGGCGGATCGGCCGGGCCGTTCTGACGGTGCTGCGCGTGGCGCTGACGGAGGAGCTGCCGCCGATCCGGGTGCTGCCGGCGCGGGAATGTCCCATCGTCTTTCTGCCACGGCCGGGCGGCGGAGACCTGCAGGTCACGCCGCTGTCGCCAGCCGGGGCCTTCTCCGACATGGCCGGGGTGCGCAATCGCCATTTCAGCGATGCCGAGGGCGGGCCGGGACTCTCCAGAGGCAACTGGGTGCGGCAGCATGTCAGCGCCAAGCCGCAGAACATCTCCGGCGCGATCTTGCAAAGCCGAAACCGCTTTTTTGCCCGCATGCCGCCGCCCCTCCGGCAGTCCGATGCGGAACTCTACCGTTTTGTGCACGGCGGGCACTTTCCGCGCTGGCAGCAGCCGGATGTCGATCTGTGGCTCTGGCGCTATGGCGACATGCTCGCGCAGGCGGCCGAGCTCACCACGATCCGTCCATTGCGCCTTGCCTGCGATCGCATGGCCGACCGTCTTATCGCCGATGCGATGGACTTCGCCACGGAGACGCTGGCCGAGGCGCGGGACTATGCCGCCGGTCTCGGGCTGCCGGCCGATATCCTGCGGGCACCGGAACCGGTGGCGATCATCGGCCACTGGCGGGGCTGGAGCCGGCAGGACGAGCTGCGCCGCACGCAGATTCTGGCATCGGCACATTTTCGGGGGCGTCTGGCCCGGCGTGCCGATGGGGAGGGGGGCTGAGATGTTTCTCGTCAAAGACCTGCGGGCCAGCCGCGTCAACCTGATGATGAACGATTATGCCGCTGGTCTGCCGAGCCCGCTCGCGTTTCTGGGCCTCGCCGACACCCTGATGCGGGCCCTGGGGCTGGAGCCGTGGGCGGCCGGATGCCTCCCGATTCTGCATGAGGTCTCCGTTTCGGACGGACGAACGAAGCCGGAAATGGAGCCCAACGGAGCCGTCTTCCAGCCGATCGAGACGATTGAAGACATGGTCGGCACGGTTGCGGTCTCACTCGTGCTCGACCTGCCGGGTGCGGAGGATGAAATCGCCGTGGCCCGCGAACTGGTCGGGCGCCGGATCGCCGGCGGGACCATCGCCAACGAGATGATCCGTGTCCTGCCCATCGCCGGAGACGGTGCGGCCCTGCGGCAGCTGCCGCGGGGCTGGGCCGTGATGCCCGCACGCCGCGCCGGGCGCCGCGTGACATCGGCAGGTTCGCAGGAAAGCCTGATGCGGGTCGCGGCGGCACTGAACCCGTCGGAACGGGGGCCGGGCTTTGGCTGGCCGGTGCCGGTCGCCGTCGGCTATCGGTTGCTTGAGGATCCTGACAGGGCACCAAAGCGCAGCGGCACACGCAGCCGCACGGTTCCGCATGTGTTTGCCGAGCCCTTGCTCGGTATTGCCGAGCTTGTTTCGGTACGCAGCCGCGCCATGACCAGTATGGGAGAAACCGAACTGCGACAGGCGCTGTGGCGCTGGCATGCTGCCGGCGATGTACTGGCCGGGCACGAAAATTATCACCCTCATACCGCCCTTCCGACAGAGGACGAGACATCCTATGGCCAAGAACAAGACTGATGTCATCTCGCTCGATACGGGGATGCTCGCTTTCGCGCGGTCGATCCAGATTTCAGAGGGCCTGTTTTTCGGTCTGGCGGAAGAAGGCGACCAGTTGAGGCGGATTCCGATTCCGGTGCTGGAAAAGGGCGTGCGGGGGCAGTCATCGGAAGACAATGCGAAAAACCCCGGCCTCAGCAACCCGCAGGTTGTCGAGGCAGCCGTGGTGCCCAATGGCTGTGACCGGGTCATGCTGGGCTTTTCGCTTCGCATCCTGCCCTTCGCCATGAAGCCATATGCCTGCGGCGCCCCTGACGTGGACCTCGCGTGGCGCCGTCTGGCCAGCGGGTACGCCGCCGCCGGGGGATTCCGCACGCTGGCGGAGCTTTACGTCTGGAACATCGCGAACGGTCGTTTTGCCTGGCGGAACCGCTTCCAGTCCGACGAGATGTCCGTGACGGTGCGGTTCGGCGCCGATTGTCTGATCTTCGATCCGCTGCGTCTGTCGCTGGACGCGCCGGCAGACAGATCCGCTCTGGCCGATGCGCTGACCGGCGGTGACGCGGAAGGGCTCGGGCGGCTGATCGACGGCTTTGCCGGGGGACTCGCGGACAAAGCCTTTTCCTGCGCGGTTGACTGGACGGCCCGCATGAACCCGGGGCAGGAGATCTTTCCGTCGCAGGAATATGTCCGCGAGGATCGCAAGGTCAAAGATGTCAGCCGTGTCTACGCAAAGCTTCCTGTGCGCGGAAGCGAGGTCCAGCAGGCCTCGATGCACTCGCAGAAGATCGGCGCTGCGCTGCGGCACATCGATATCTGGCATGGCGACCCGGATCACGACGCGATAGCGGTTAACCCTTATGGCGGGGTGCAGCAGACCGGCGATGTGCTGCGTACGCCGGACACGAAGAAGAGTTTCTACGAACTGCGAAAAAAGGCCGCCGCACTGATTTCGGTGGTGGAGGCTGCGGCGGAGGGCAACGGCGCCCTGACGCCGGAGGTTCACTTTGTCATGGCGAATCTGGTGCGCGGCGGCGTTTTCGGTTCGAGTTCCAAGAAGGCGGAGGCGAGCGGATGAGCACGGGCCTGAACAGCGGGCCCGGCCTTTGCCGGGGCGGCGCGCGTTTGCTGTTGCGGCCGGTGCAGGCGGTGATCGAACTTGGTGCGGCCGGCGATGTCATGATGGCCGCGCTGACAGCCGTCCATCAGGCCAACCGGAGCGGACCGGCTGACGACTACATCGCCACGGCCTTGCCGGGTATGACGATGGGGCGCAACTGCATGCTGCCGGGGCGCGAGGTCGAACTGATCGGCTCGGAAGCAGCGCTGGCACGGCTGTTGCGGGCTGAGCCGGTTGAGCGGCTCCTGCGCCGGGGGATGATTCCGGCCCCTGAAATCGGCGCGGTCTTTGCCGCGCCCGGCGAGACGGGCGCCTCCTGGAGCCGCGACCGCGCCAGTGAGAAGCACACCCCCGGCTGGATCCGCCGCAGCCAGGCGCGGGCCGCACGGCGGGGCAAGGATCCGGGCCAGCCGGTTACGCCGCGCGGGCATGACCCGGCGGCACTGACCCTCCACATCGGGTCGACCATCCTCCATGTGCGGATGCAGCACGGTGTGATCGGCGAGGCGCCGATGCTGGTCGGCACCTACGGGTTCTCGCCGGCGGGGGCGCCGGTGGTGCTGCCTGTGCTGCCCGATGCCGCGCTGGCGCAGGCCGGATTCGATGCAGCCTAAGGGCGGGCCGCGCCTGCTGATTACCGATCGCGAGGGGGCGCTCCTGCTTGAGCGCGCCCGCGTGCACGTCGAAAACGGCCGGATTCTTTATCATGCAGCCGATGACGACCGTCAGCGCGAGTTCAACATTCCGCACGCGAACCTGGCTGTGCTCTTTCTCGGGCAGGGCACGTCAATCACGCAGGAAGCAATGCGGATGCTGGGCGATGAGGGCGTGCATGTGGCTTTTACCGGCACCGGCGGGACACCGCTGCACATGGGCGCGCTGACCACCTATGTGGCCACGCGGCATTTCCGCGAACTCCTGCCCATCTATCTGGACCCGGCGCTTTCTCTTGCGGCCGCCCGGGTGGTCATGGGGCATCGCGCCGACCGGGTGTCCGGCATTGGCGGCAAGCTTGCGATGAAGTTCCTGCGTGTGCGGCAGACCGATGAACTGTCGCGTCTGGGGCGCAGGCTGAAAGACGATGTGGCAGCGGCTGCGGACAATGCAGCCCTGCTCGGATATGAGGGGCAATATTCAAAGCAGTGCTATGCCTGTTTCGCCCGGATGGCCGGCTTCGGTAAGGACACGACCTTCATCCGCGAGGCGGGCGCGGGCGAGCCGGGCGGGGCGATTGATCCGATCCGGCTGGTCAACCGGCTGATCGATCATGGAAATTATCTCTGTTACGGCATCGCCGGCGCCGCGCTCTGGGCGCTTGGCATTCCGCCGCACCTGTCGGTCTTCCATGGCAAGACACGGGCCGGCGGGCTGGTCTTCGATCTCGCAGACAGTTTCAAGGATGCACTCGTGCTGCCGCTGGCCTTTGCCGAGGCGCGCTCGCGTGACAGGTCAGAGGCGGAAGGACGGTTCCGCGATCGCATGATTGATGCATTCAACGACCATGCCATCCTCGCGGCTGCGATTTTGACGGTGAACGAAATGCTGGCTGTCGGCCAGAGCGATACGCCGCAGGCCGGGCGGGATGCGTGAGGTCATCGTCCTTTGTCGTTCGCGGAAGAAAGCGCGCGACGAGGTGGCGCGGGTTCTGGATCAGTACTTCTGGCGCGTCGGCGATCGTGCCTGGCGCGGCCGGGCCTCCAATGCCTGTCTCGACAGGGTTTCGCGGGATCTGAGACGCCGCGCCAGCCGCGCGACGGCGGTGGTGATCCATGAGATCCGATCTGCCCACGAGAGCCGCCGGCCAATCATCCGGATCGGTTCGAAAGCCGCCTTTTCCGAAGACGGTCTGGCACCGGTTGCCTCTCATCCGGCAGCGACCGCGCGGATCGCGCTGCCGCAGGCGCAGGCCTCGGCTCTGGCGGTATTGCGGATCGCCGCGTTGTTCCACGACCTCGGAAAGGTGACCCGTCTTTTCCAGTCCAAGCTCGACCGGGCCGCCGGGAGCAAAAAGCCCGAAGCCGATGCCGTTCGTCATGATCTCTTCTCGGCCATGGTCTGGGATGAACTCTGTGGCGAACTCGACGATCAGGCGCTCATCGCCCGGCTGTCCGCGCCCGCGCCCGGGAGCATCGACGAGGCCTGCCGGCGCGCGGCGGAGCGGCTCCTGCGGCTCCACGCAACAGAGGGGCTGCCGCTGGATCTGGCCTTTGCCTCGCGCGAGGACACGCTGGCACAGCGCATCGGCCTGCTGATCCTGACCCACCACCGCCTGCCTGAGGCGAACACGCCGATGACGCAGCTTCTGCCGGAGGCGCACCTGAACCGCACGGCGGCTCTTCTGCGTGCGGATCTGGCGCCTGCGCCCGGCTGTCCGTTCTGGCACGATGAATGGTGGTGCGGCCAGCTCGCGCGGGACGCTTCGCGGCTGGTGGCGGGCATCGCCTGCCCCTCGCTCGATATCGGCCTGCGCACGGCGCTGATGCTGGCCGATCATCTGGGGTCGGCCAAGAAGGTGCTTTCGCCGGCCCGCCCGGAGCATCTGGCGAACCTGATCGAAGGGGCCCCGGCCGATTCCCTCACGCTCCACATCCGGCGTGTGTGGGCGCATTGCCGTGCGGCCTTCGACACTCTGCTGCAGGCGCGCGACCGCTTTCCGGCCCTGCCGGAAGATCGGGTGCCGCGGGATATCGCCCGGCCTCTGCGCTCGTCCGATCCGCGTTTTGCCTGGCAGGCCGGTGCTGCTGCGGCGGCCCGGTCGCTTGCGGGCCGCGGCGAAGGCGGTTTCTTTGCCTGTCTGCTGGCGGGAACCGGCACCGGCAAGACCCGGGCCGCCCCCACGGTTCTTGCCGCGGCAGCCTTCGCCGATGCCCGGCCCGAACGGCGATATCTGCGCTTTTCGCTGGGGCTCGGCCTGCGCGTTCTGGCGACGCAGTCGGCCCGCGAATATGTCGACGACCTCGGATTTTCAGCACAGGATATGTCTGTCGTCGTCGGTCAGGAACCGATCTTTTTCGGGACCGGGGACCGGGCGGCGGCGGAAGAAGGCGAGGCTGCCGGCTCGGAAAGCCTGATCGATCTGCCCGACTGGCTGCGGGTGGAAATGGCGGAAGGGCCGGTGCCGGGAGAGGGAGCGGAGAAGGAGGCCGACTGGCTGAGAGGGCTCTCGCTCGATACCGGTCGCGCGCTGCCGGCCTTCTGCGAGGAGGTGATCCGCGCGTCCGGCACAAAGGCGGCGGATGCGCGCCGGCTTGTTGCGCCGCCGATCATGGTCGGCACGGTCGATCATCTGATGCCCGTGGCTTCGCCGGAGCGGGCGCGCCACAGGATCGCGGCGCTCCGGGTCGTCACTTCTGATCTGATCCTCGACGAGATCGACCAGTACGACGCCGAAAGTCTCGCAGCTCTGGCACGGCTCGTCTATCAGGCCGGTGCGGCCGGGCGGCGGGTCGTGATCCTGTCGGCAACGCTGACCGCCGATATCGCCGGTGCGTTCCATTCCGCCTACCGCGCCGGCTGGCGCGTTCACGCCGATGCCGCGGGAATGGCCGGGCATGTTCATCTGCTCTGCTGTGCCGATGCGCCGGGCGCGGTTGCCGACAACGCAGACGGCGCCGCGTTCGGGACGGTCTTCGATCGGTGCCGCGATGCGGTCCTCTCTCATCTTTCCCGCGCGGCGCCCCAGCGGCGCGGCGAAATTCTGCCCGTGGCAGCGGACTGGGCGGCGCTTGTCGCGCAGGTCCATGCCGCCGTATCGCGAATGCATGACCTGCACGGCAGCCTGATCGGGGATTGCAGGGTGTCGTTCGGTCTCGTGCGGATGACGACCATCTCCCAGACAGAGACCATGATCCGCCAGCTTCCCGCCGGGGCGGCGGAGGGGCGGCTGCGCCTGATCATCGGCCTGCATTCAGGCTTCCTGCGTCTGCAGCGTGAATGGATCGAGCACCGCCTGCGTCGGGCGCTGACCCGCAAGGGCGCCGATCCGGACGCCGGCCTGCGCCACCTGTGTCAGGACGAGGGGCTGTTTGCGCGCGCGCAGGCGGCGGGCTGCCGCGATATCGAGATCGTCGCGGTCACTTCACCGGTGATCGAAACGGGCAACGATCTCGATTTCGACTATGCGGTCGTGGACCCTTCCTCGCTGCGCGCCATCGTGCAGACGGCCGGGCGCGTGCGCCGTCATCGCCGCACGACAGGGCACGGGCCGAACATTGTGCTGTTCGGCCGCAGTCCCATCGTGATGAAGCATCGCAAGCTGGCCTGGCCGGGGGTTGAGACCGCTCTTGCGAGCGAAACGCAGGTGTCCACACCGGACCTTTGCGATCATGTCGGCTCTGACAGTCGCGATCTGTCCTGCCTCCTCGGCTCTGCGGATGTGTCGGCGATTTCGGCAACGCTGGTCCTCGATCCGCAGCCGGACGTGCCTTTGCGGGCGGCCGAGGCGGCCCTTCGGGCGGCGATGCTGAAGCTGGAAGGCGGGCAGGCCCCTCTGGGGCGCTATCTGACGCACCTGATGGCCCGCGTTAGCCGCCGGTCCGCGCGCATCCGCCGTTTCCGCCGCGCCACGGGAGGGGAGTTCCGGCTCTTCCTGCGGGGCGAGGGGCCGGAAACAGCGGAATGCTGGGGCGAAATCGCTCTGGGGGGGCACATGGTCCCCGCGCGCCGACTGGAGCCGGAGGAGTGCTTGCGGGTGGACGGGCGCGCGGACATCGCTCTCTTTCCCGAGGCATTGCTGCGGGCCTGGCGGCTGGTGGCACCCGCGGGCGACGGGCAGGCGCGTGCGGCCCTGGAGCGGCTTGCATCTGTCAGCTTCGAGATGCATGCCGGCGAACTGGCCGACACAACCTTTCCGGCCGTGCGCTGGAGCGATCTGGCGGGGATTGTGCGCGCCGGACGGGACGATCTTTCCGAGGCGCCCTGAAATCCTCTTATAAAACAGTGTTTTATAAGAGGGCAGTTTGCCGATTGTCCCGGTGCATGGCTTGCGATAACCCATTATCACGACTGTTGTCGTGCCCCTGATGCCAGAGCTCCCCGCCGGGTAGGCGGCTGAGAGACTAAGGCCTTGTCCTCACGGCAATATATCCAAGCTCCCCGCCGGGTAGGCGGCTGAGAGAAAGGGGCTTGGGTCCGGCGGGCAGCCCGGCTTGCTCCCCGCCGGGTAGGCGGCTGAGAGACGCTTGAGGTATTCGGGTATTATCCCCCCGGAGCTCCCCGCCGGGTAGGCGGCTGAGAGAGAAGAAACCATCAAAGCGATTAAGGGTTTTAAGCTCCCCGCCGGGTAGGCGGCTGAGAGATTGTAGAGGCGCACAAGCGCGGGATCGATCTGGCTCCCCGCCGGGTAGGCGGCTGAGAGATTGCTGGCGGCCTTTGAACGTCTTATTCTTGTGCTCCCCGCCGGGTAGGCGGCTGAGAGAGTAAGCAGGTGCCCCATAACGTCCGGCGACGGGCTCCCCGCCGGGTAGGCGGCTGAGAGAACCGCTCGGCCCGGCCGATGTCCGCGTGTGGCGCTCCCCGCCGGGTAGGCGGCTGAGAGACGGAATCAGACGATCAATGACCGGGCGCTGAGGCTCCCCGCCGGGTAGGCGGCTGAGAGAGCGGACATAGCTTTTCGAGTCGACGTTAAAGAGCTCCCCGCCGGGTAGGCGGCTGAGAGAGATGACTTCGGCGCGTATCGCGCCACGGTGGCGCTCCCCGCCGGGTAGGCGGCTGAGAGATCCAGCGCCGCGAGCAGCCCCTCAAAGGTCACGCTCCCCGCCGGGTAGGCGGCTGAGAGAGGATATTGCCGCGCAGATTCTGGTGCGGGGCAGCTCCCCGCCGGGTAGGCGGCTGAGAGAAGTCGCGTGTCTTGCCCTTCCAGCGGGCGGCCGCTCCCCGCCGGGTAGGCGGCTGAGAGACCACTGATTCAGGTGGTAGCGCCGGAAATGCGGCTCCCCGCCGGGTAGGCGGCTGAGAGAACAGCAGACTGCCGAGCGCGGACTCAGATTGCGCTCCCCGCCGGGTAGGCGGCTGAGAGACAACCCCGCGATCTGACGGCCGCTGGTAGTTAGCTCCCCGCCGGGTAGGCGGCTGAGAGAGATCTTGCGCGAGGGCTCGGCGTAGACAGCCGGCTCCCCGCCGGGTAGGCGGCTGAGAGAAGCGTCTCAGTCCGGAGATGCTGCGCGCGGCCGCTCCCCGCCGGGTAGGCGGCTGAGAGAATAACAGCCGCATCCACCGACTCTGCGTCCAGGCTCCCCGCCGGGTAGGCGGCGGAGAGAGAAAAAACCGGCCTGCCGGTCTACGAGGGCCAGCTCCCCGCCGGGTAGGCGGCTGAGAGACGTGGAAGGGAGTGCAAATCGGTGATTATGTCGCTCCCCGCCGGGTAGGCGGCTGAGAGAACCGCCATGGCCGATCTGCACGGGCGCCGGAAGCTCCCCGCCGGGTAGGCGGCTGTGAGGCCTGCGGCGGTTTGTGGCGACGTTTTCCGGTGCTCAGGGGAATTGTGCCAGCGCGGCGGCGAGGCCGAGGGCGGGATAGCGGGCATCGAGGCGGGCCAGATCGTCGGCGAGTTCGGCGACGATCCAGTCGCGGATCTGCATCACCACGGGGCGGAACGGCTTGTCGCGCTGGCGCACCAGATGGCAGCGCCGCCCGGTGGCGATGAGATCGTTGCGGGCGGGAACGAGATCGCCCGTCACCAGCCAGTGCGACACCACATTGAGCCAGCCGAGCGCCACGCCCTGCCCGAGAAGCGCGGCCTGCACCACGATGGCGTAATCGGAAAACACCAGCGTGTTGGAGCCGTCGCCGAACGAGCGGGCGATGGCGTCGCCCCACCCGGTGTTGCTGTCGCTGAGGTTGACGATGGTGGTGGCCGTTGCCTTCAGGGTGCCATGGCCGTCGCCGTGGCGCTCCAGATAGGCCGGGCTGCAGATCGGCAGCAGAATCTCCGGCATGACGAGCGTCGCCTCGTGGCGGTCGTCGGCCCCTTCCACGAAGCGCATGCCGAGATCGACATCGCTGACCGGCCCGGAAAGCGCGCTCATGATCAGCTGGAAGCGCAGATCCACCCCCGGAAAGGCGGCCTTGAAGCGCTCCATGCGCGGCATCATCCAGTGGGTGGTGAAGCCGGTGGAGACCGACAGCGACACCGTCTCTGTGCCGGCGCTGCGGTCCTGAATCTCGCGGATGGCCGCCTCGATGCCCGAAAAGCCGCGGGCCGTGGCATCGAACAGCAGCTTGCCGGCCTCCGTGGTCAGCACGCCGTTGGGCAGGCGCACGAACAGCGGCGTGCCGAGGCGGTCTTCCAAGCGGGCCACCATGCGGCTCACGGCGGCCGGGGTCACGTTCAGCTCGTCGGCCGCCCGCGAGAAACTCCCGCACCGGGCGGCCGCCTCGAACGTGAACAGCGCATTCATGGAGGGCAGGGAGCGGCGCAGCATTGTCATTACATCATGTAAAACCTCCGCCAACCTTTTTTCAATTGCCGGATCAGGAATGCTGCGGTTTTCTTGGGGCGGGCAGACGGTTTCGCCGGGCCGCACAGCCGCAACACCGGGACAGCGGGTTGCAGCGTGCCGGCTCCCGGTGCACGGTCCGGCCCGGGGCCTGTCCGGTCGTGGCAGCCATCCAGTTGAGCCGAAAGCAGCGTGGGACGAATGAGCAGTACGGCCAAATCCAGCAGCGTCGGCGTTTCCATCCGTTCGGCGGAGAAGCATTACGGCGCCTTCCGCGCCCTCGACAATGTCAGTCTGGAGGTGGCGCCGGGTGAGTTCGTCTCGGTTCTCGGCCCGTCCGGATCGGGCAAGACGACCCTGCTCGGCATCCTCGGCGGGTTCGTCCAGCCGACCTCCGGGTCGGTCTGGCTGGGCGACCGCGATATTACATTTGCGCCGCCCCATAAGCGCGACATCGGCATCGTCTTCCAGAACTACGCGCTGTTTCCGCATATGAGCGTGGGCGAGAACGTCGCCTTTCCGCTGCGCGCCCGCCGGCTGCCGAAGGCAGACTGGCCGGAGCGGGTGAAGGCGGCGCTGGCCATGGTGGAACTCTCCGGCTTCGAAAACCGGCGCATCAGCGCGCTTTCCGGCGGCCAGCGCCAGCGGGTGGCACTGGCCCGCGCCATGATCTTCGAGCCGCGTCTGATCCTGATGGACGAGCCGCTGTCGGCGCTCGACAAGCAGTTGCGCGAGACGATGCAGATCGAACTGCGCCACCTGCACCGCAAGCTCGGCGCCACCATCATCTATGTCACCCACGACCAGCGCGAGGCGCTGACCATGAGTGACCGCATCGCCATCATGAACCGCGGCCGCATCGTGCAGATCGACGCGCCGGAGGTGCTGCACGATCATCCGGCCGATTCCTTCGTCGCCGGCTTCATCGGCGAGGCGACCTTGCTGCGGGTGCAGAACGTGGCCATCGGCGGCCATGCGGTGCGGCTCGGCGGCACGGTTCTGCAATCGGCGCGGCCGGTGCCGGTCAGCAACGAGATCTTCCTCGTGCTTCACGCCGAAAAGCTGGTCATCGCCGGCCCGGAAACCGCCGCCGGCATGAACCGGCTTTCCGGCACCGTGACCGAGATCGTCTATCAGGGCGAGAGCATCCGCGTGTTTCTCACCCTTGAGAACGGCGACAGCCTCAGTTTCCGCCAGCCGGCCAACCATCTGGGCCGGCAGCTCATTCCCCCGCCGGGCAATCCGCTGACCCTCGCGCTGCACCCGGAGGATACCATCATCGTGCCGAAGGCCGTCTGACGGCCCGGTTCGCGCCCGATCTCACCCCGCCGCACGGCCCGCCGCCGGAGACCTGCTCTCCGGCGAACGGGCGCCCCTTGCCCGGTCTTACTTGCCAGCCCCTTTCAAGAGCCCACCAGAGAGCAACACGATGTCCCTCACTTCCTTCAAGGTTCTCACCTTCGACGTGGTCGGCACGCTGATCGATTTCGAGACCGGCGTCATCTCCGCCATCCGCAGCCTTGGCGGCCCGAAGGCAGAAGCAGCCGACGAAGATACGATCTTTGCGGCCTACAAGCGCGGCCGCGACAACTTCTACGGCCGCTCCTCCTTCGCCATGAAGGATGTCTATCTGTCGCTGGCCGCCGAACTGGACTTCCGCAGCGACGAGGCCACTGCCGATGCCTTCCAGCTTGCGGTGCTGCGCTGGCCGGCCTTTGCCGACTCGGTCGATGCGCTGAAGCGCCTGCGCCGCAACTATCGCCTCGTCGCCATGACGAATGCCGACCGCACGGCCTTCTCGGCCTATTCCCACACGCTGGGCAATCCGTTCCACGACAGCGTGACGTGCGACGAGACCGGCGTTGCCAAGCCCGACCCGCGCTTCTTCGCCTTCAACTGCGGCCGGCAGTCGGCCCACGGTTTCCGGCAGAACGAGATCCTGCACGTTGCGCAGAGCCAGTATCACGACATCGGCGTGGCCCGCGAACTGGGCTACACCGTGTGCTGGATCGAGCGTCGCCAGGGCCTGACCGGTTTCGGCGGCACGCCGGAGCCGAAGCAGGTGACGAAGCCGGATTATCACTTCTCCACCCTCAAGGGTCTGGCCGATGCCATCGATGTGGCGCGGCGGGCCGAAGGGCTGCCGGTGGCGGCCTGATCTGCCGGCCCGGCCGGCCGCCGGCCGGGCCTTTTCCTCCGGAACCACCGATCGGATGCCGCCATGGCTCGCCTCACTCCACGGCCTGAAATCGCCTCGCTCTGGCGCGACACGGCCAGCCCGCCGCAGCGCTTCGCCGCGCTGACCGGCGAGCGGCGTGCGGATGTGGTCATCGTCGGCGGCGGCTACACCGGCCTCAACGCCGCGCGGCGGCTGGGGCAGCGCGGCGTCGATGCCGTGGTGCTGGAGGCGAGCCGCATCGGCTGGGGTGCCAGCGGGCGCAACGGCGGCGTCGTTTCCGGCAAATACCGGCTGACTTTTTCCGATATCGCCCGCCGCTTCGGCCTCGATACCGCGCGGCGGATGCACGACATCGGCTGTGAGGCCATCGCCAATGTGGCCGAACTGGTTGAAACCTGTGGCATCGCCGATGCCGGCTGGCGGGAGAGCGGCAATCTGCGCTGCGCGCACAATGCCGTGTCGCTCGACGGGCTGAAGGCAGAAAGCGCGTGGCTTCACGGCACGCTCGGCGACACGGCAACCCGCATTCTCGATGCCGCCGAAATGCAGGCGGAAACCGGATCTTCCGCCTTCACCGGCGGTCTGCTCAACACCCACGGCGGTGTTATTCATCCGCTGAATTTCGTGCGCGGCATCGCCCGCGGCGTGGCCGCCGCCGGGGCCGCCGTTCATGAGCAGAGCCCGGTGACCGGCATCCGCCGCGACGGGGCGGACGTGGTGGTTGCAACGGCCTCGGGTGCGGTGCGGGCCCGGCAGGTCATTCTGGCCACCAATGCCTATTCCGATCTGTCGCCCGTGACCGGCGCCCTGCCGCGCACGCTGATCCCGTTCCGCAGCGCCATGATCGCAACCGCGCCGCTGACCGGCACGGCCGGCGAAAAGCTGATCCCCACCGGCCGCAGCTATACCGAGACCCGGCGCATGATGCGCTGGTTCCGCAAGGCCGGCGACCGGATGCTGTTCGGCGGTCGCGGCGCCTTCGGACGCGAGGATTCGGAGGCCGCCTTCGCTGCGCTCCACAAGGCACTGGTGGCGCAGTTCCCGGAGCTGGCGGGCACCGCCATCACCCACCGCTGGTCGGGTCTGGTGGCGCTCACCCTCGACAGCCTGCCCCATGTCGGGCGCATCGACGAGCGCCTCTGCTATGCCGCGGGCTACAACGGCACCGGCGTTGCGATGTCGACTTTGATGGGGCGATATGTGGCCGACATCGCGCTGGGCGAGACCCCGGACATCGGCCTCATGGCGACGGCGCGCCTGAAAACCGTTCCGTTCTATGCCGTGCGTGAGCCGGCCGTTCGTCTCGTCGCCGGCTGGTACCAGTTCCTCGACGCCATCGGGCGCTGAGGACGGCCGGTGCCGAAATCCGCTGCCGCCGGCCACCGCGCCGGCGGACCAACGACCCCGGCCGGCTTCCCGCACGGGAACCGGCCGGGCAAACGGGCGCAACCGCGACCCCCATAACAGCGAAGCCGACCAGACGCCGACCCGAAGACCCAGAGGAGAACGAAAGATGCGCGTGCCCGAACGACTTGTCCGCCTGTCCGTTACCCGCTCCGGCCTTGCCGCGGCACTGGCGCTGACGGCTGCTGCCGTCTTCACCGGTCAGGCCCGCGCGGCCGGCGAGATCACCTTCGTCTCGCAGGGCGGCGCCTATCAGGAAGCCCAGACCAAGGCGATTCTCGACCCCGCCGCCGAACTGCTCGGCATCACCGTTCATCAGGATTCCTCGCCCGATGCCTGGCCGGTGATCAAGACGCAGGGCGCCACCGGCAAGCCGGTGTGGGACGTGGTCGACACCCCCACCAAGGACTGCATCCGGGGCGGCGAACAGGGCCTTATCGAGAAGCTCGACTTCGCGAAGATCCCCAATGCCGCCGGTATTCCGGCGGCCTACAAGACGCCCTATTCGGTGCCGTACGAGTTTTATTCCAGCGTTCTCGCCTACAACAAGACGAAGTTCGGCGACAATCCGCCGAAGAGCTGGGCGGATTTCTGGGATGTGAAGAAATTCCCCGGCGCCCGCGCGCTGCGCAACCACCCGCTGGCAACCCTTGAGGCCGCCCTGCTGGCCGATGGCGTGGCGCCCGACAAGCTCTATCCGCTCGATGTCGACCGCGCCTTCCGCAAGCTGGAGGAGATCAAGCCGCACATCGCCGTGTGGTGGACCTCCGGCGGCCAGTCGGCCCAGCTGCTGAGCGATGGCGAGGTGGACATGGAAATGGCGTGGAACGGCCGCGTCTCTTCCGTGATGAAAGAGGGCGCCGATGTCGGCTTCACCTACAATCAGGGCTTCCTGCAGGAAACTTCGCTCTGCATCCTGAAGAACGCGCCGAACCTGGAAACGGCGGTGAAGTTCGTCAACGCGGCCATCTCGCCGGAGATTCAGGCGAATTTCCCCAGCTATATCGATTATGGCCCGGGTAACCCGGAGGCCTTCAAGACCGGCAAGATCTCGGCCGAGCGCGCCGCGGAACTGCCGAGCTCGCCGGAGAACGCCGCAAAGCAGGTGCTGATTTCCACCGCCTGGTGGAGCGGCCCGGAAGGCGAAGAGGCGCTGAAGCGCTGGGCTTCGTTCCTTCAGTCGAACTGAGACCGGAAGGGGATCGCGGGGCCTCTCCCGCCTGCGGTCCCCTTTTCTCCCTGCCGTTCCGTTTTCCGCAAGGAGGCCGTCTTGTCGTCATCGCAATCGCAAACCGTGCGGCAGCACGAAGCGCGCGAACAGGCGCTGATGCTGGTGCTGCTGCTGCCGGCGCTTGCCGTGGTCGTCTGCCTGCTGGTCATGCCGATGGCATGGCTTTCGTGGCAGTCGATCTGGCATGACGGCTTCACGCTGGAAAATTACCGGCGCTTCTTCACCGACAGCGTCTATTTTCTCACCTTCCTGCAGACCTTCCGCATTGCCGTCATCGTCACTGCGGTCACGCTCGTACTCGGCTATCCGGTGGCGTTCGTCGCCGCGCAGCTGCCGCGGCGCTGGAGCCTGTGCGTGCTGGCGCTCGTCGTGCTGCCGTTCTGGACCAGCGTGCTGGTGCGGGCCTATGCGTGGATGATCCTGTTGCAGCGCACCGGCCTCATCAACACCGGCCTGCGCCGGCTGGGCATCATCGATGCGCCGCTGGCGCTCGCCAACAACGAGCTTGGCACCATCATCGCCACGGTGCACATCCTGCTGCCGTTCATGGTGCTGCCTCTCTATGCCACCATGCAGAAGATTCCGGCCGAACTCACCATGGCCGGCGCCAGCCTCGGCGGCGCGCCGCTGCATGTGTTCCGGCGCGTCTTCCTGCCGCTTTCCATGCCCGGCATCGTGGCCGGCACCGTGCTGGTGTTCGTGCTCGCGCTCGGCTTCTACATCACACCGGAACTGCTGGGCGGCGGGCGCGCCTTCATGGTCTCCATGCTGGTGAGCCGCAATGTCGAAGTCTACAACGAGTGGGGCGCGGCAAGCTCGATCAGCGTCGTTCTTCTCCTGTGCGTGGCGGCCATCTTCTGGGTTGGCAGCCGCATCATCCCGACCGAAAAACTGATGGGCATGAGGTGAAGCGATGAAGGCCGGCCGCATCCTGCTTTATGTCTTCGTGGCGCTGGTTCTGATCTACCTGATCGTTCCCGTCATCATCATCGTGCCGATGTCGTTCTCAAGCGCGCGGTTTCTCACCTTCCCGCCGCCGGGCTATTCGCTGCGCTGGTACGAATCCTATCTCGGCTCCGCGGCGTGGATGAATGCCACGCGCATCAGCCTCACGGTGTCGTTCATCAGCGCGGCCATCGCCACCGTCATCGGCACGGCGGCGGCCTACGGGCTGCACAACTCCACCGCCGGCGCGGTGAAGGCGCTGCAGGCGGTGCTGCTGCTGCCGCTGGTGACGCCCATCGTCATCGTTGCGGTCGGCGTGTTCTTCGTCTATGCGCAGGCCGGGCTGCTGGCGACGATGCCGGGGCTGGTGCTGGCCGATGTCATGCTCGGCATGCCCTATGTCATCACCGCCGTTCTGGTGGGGCTGCGCAAATTCGACCCGACGCAGGAGATGGTCTCGCGCAGCCTCGGCATGAACCGGGTGCGCACCTTCTTTGCCGTCACGCTGCCGCAGATCCGGCCGAGCGTCATTTCCGGGGCGCTGTTCGCCTTCATCTGCGCCCTCGATGAAACGGTGGTGGCGCTGTTCATCTCCGGCGGCGAGAACCAGACGCTGACCAAGCGCATGTTCACGGCGCTGCGCGACGAGATCGACCCGACCATTGCCGCGATCTCGTCGCTGCTGACGGCGGTGTCGTTCCTGCTCGTCATCCTCATTGCGCTCAATGCCCGCGAAGGCGGCCGGAACGGCGACGCATCCGCACGCTGAAGGCACCAGCCCCGATGACCGACACGATGACAGCCCCCCCGACCGATCATCTCATTCTCGGCGGCGGTTCGGCCGGCTGCGTTCTGGCCGCCCGGCTTTCGGAAGACCCGGCGCGCCGCGTGGTGCTGGTGGAAGCCGGCCGCGATATCACCGCCGCCACCATGCCGGCCGATATCCGCAGCCGCTATCCCGGCCGCGCCTATCTCGATGTCAGCAACATCTGGTCGTCGCTGCAGGCGATGATGGGCGGCAGCCGGCAGAACGCGCCGCGCCCGGTGCGGCGCTATGAACAGGCACGCCTGCTTGGCGGCGGCTCGGCCATCAACGCGCTGATGGCCAATCGCGGCGCGCCGTCGGACTGGGACGAATGGGAGGCGCTGGGCGCGACCGGCTGGTCGTGGGCGGAATGCCTGCCGTGGTTCATCCGCCTTGAGGCCGACCGCGAAATGGACGGCCCGCTGCATGGCCGGGAGGGGCCGCTGCCGGTGCGCCGCATCAGCCGCGAGCGGATGTCGCCGTTCGTCGACGCCGTGTCGCGCACGCTGGAGGCGCATGGCTTTGCCCGGCTGCCGGACCAGAACGGACCTTGGCAGGACGGCGTGTTCGCCGGCACCATCGGTGTCAGCGACCGGGGCGAGCGCATGCCGACGTCGGTTGCCTGGCTGACGCCGCAGGTGCGCGCGCGGCCGAACCTCACCATTCTGACCGGCCGGCAGGTGGAGCGCGTGCTGTTCGACGGCCGGCGGGCGACCGGCGCGCTGCTCGCCGCGCAGGACGGGGCGCCCGCGCAGCGTCTTGAGGCCGGCGAGGTCATCGTGTCGGCCGGCGGCATCCATTCCCCGGCGCTGCTGATGCGCTCCGGCATCGGGCCGGCGGCGCATCTGCGGTCGTTCGGCATCGTGCCGGTGTTCGACAGCCCCGGCGTCGGCCGCAATCTCATGGAGCATCCCTCGATTGCGGTTGCCGCCTTCCTGCCGCCGGCCGCCCGCGTGCGCGACCCGGCCGAGCACCACGAGCAGGGCGTCTGGCGCTTTTCCTCCGGCCTGCCCGGCACGCCGCAGGGCGATATGCACGGTGCGATCCTGTCGCGCTCCGGGTGGCATTCGGTGGGGCTGCGGCTGGGCACCATCTTCTTCTGGGTGAACAAGTCCTATTCCCGCGGCTTCGTGGAACTGGCGGGGGCGGGGTCCCGCACCGAGCCGGCGGTCGATTTCCGCATGCTGTCCGACAGCCGCGACCTTGAGCGGCTGAAACTGGCCGTGCGGCGCGGGGCGGCCGTGCTGCGCGATCCGATGATGGCGCCGTTTGCACGGAGCGCGTTTCCGTCGAGCTACTCGCCGCGTGTGGCGAAGATCGCGGTGCCGGGCACGGCCAATGCCGTGCAGCGCGGCCTGCTCTCCGGCCTGCTCGATATCGCCGGCCCGCTGCGCGGGGCGCTGGTGCACAGCGCCATCACCCTCGGCACCACGCTCGACGGTCTGCTGGCCGATGATGCGGCGCTGAGCGCGTTCGTGGAGCGCCATGTCGGCGGCACCTGGCACGCCAGCGGCACCTGCCGCATGGGGGCCGACGACAACCCCATGGCGGTCACCACACCCACCGGCCGGGTGCGCGGGGTGGACGGGCTGCGGGTGTGCGATGCCTCGCTGATGCCGTCCATTCCCTGCGCCAACACCAACATTCCCACCATCATGATCGCCGAACGCATCGCCGATTTCATCCGGCAGGGCCGCTGAGCCCCGGCCCGGTCAGGAGCCCCCAATGGATCACGCGCTTCAGTTCTATATCGGCGGCGAATGGGTGGACCCGGCCGTTCCGGCGACGCGCGCCGTCATCGATCCGGCTACCGAGGCCCCGTTCGCCACCATCGCCATGGGATCGGCGGCGGATGTGGACAAGGCGGTTGCCGCCGCACGCGCGGCTTTTCCGGCCTTTGCCGCCACCAGCCCCGAAGAGCGGCTGGCGCTGCTCTGCCGCATCGAGGCCCTTCTGGCGCAGCGTCTCGACCTGTTCGGGGCGACGATCTCGCGCGAGATGGGGGCGCCGCTGGCCATGGCCTGCCGCGAGCAGGCGGGCATCGGCGTGGCCCATTTCCGCCAGACCATCCGGGCGCTGAAGGAATTTCCCTTTGCGCGGATGCAGGGCACGACCCGCATCGTGCACGAGCCCATCGGCGTCGTCGCCATGATCACGCCGTGGAACTGGCCGCTGAACCAGATCGCCTGCAAGGTGGCGCCGGCGCTGGCGGTCGGCTGCACCATGGTGCTGAAGCCCTCCGAAATCGCCCCCCTCGATGCCGTTCTCTTCGCCGAGCTGCTGCACGAGGCCGGCGTGCCGCCGGGGGTGTTCAACCTCGTGCAGGGCGATGGCCCTGCGGTCGGGCAGGTGCTGGCCGCCCATCCGGAGGTCGACATGGTGTCGTTCACCGGCTCCACCCGTGCCGGTGTGATCGTCGCCAGGGCGGCGGCCGACACGGTGAAGCGGGTTCATCAGGAACTGGGCGGCAAGTCGCCGAACATCATTCTGCCCGGCGCTTGTCTTGAGGAAGCGGTCGCACGCGGCGTGCGTGCGGTCGTCGACAATTCCGGCCAGTCGTGCAACGCGCCGACGCGGATGCTGGTGCCGGCCGGCCGCATGGCCGAGGCGCTGGCCATTGCCCGCGCAACGGCGGATGCCGTGCGCGTCGGCCCGCCCGATGCCGCCGATACCGATATCGGCCCGGTGGTGAGCGAGCTGCAGTTCAACCGCATCCAGAGCCTCATCGAAGCCGCCATTGCCGAAGGCGCGCCGCTGGTGGCCGGCGGGCCGGGCCGGCCGGACGGCCTGAGCCGCGGCTATTATGTGCGCCCGACCGTGTTCGGCCCGGTCACCGGCACGATGCGCATTGCGCGTGAGGAAGTGTTCGGCCCGGTGCTGGTCATCATGGGCTACGACAGCCTTGACGAGGCCGTGACCATCGCCAACGACACGCCCTATGGTCTGGCGGCCTATATTCAGGGCGACCCGGCCGAGGCCCGCGCGCTCTCCGGCCGCCTCCGGGCCGGCACCGTGCGCCTCAACCGCTCGGCATGGGACGGGGCCGCCCCGTTCGGCGGCTACAAGCAGTCCGGCAACGGGCGCGAATACGGTGCCTTCGGGCTGGAGGCCTTTCTGGAAGTGAAGGGCGTCGTCGGCTGGGACGAGGGAGAGCCGGCGTGACCGCGCTGACCGGAACCCTGCTCTACAGGGGCGACCCGGAGCGCGGCGCCCTCTGGGCGCAGTGCCTGCAGCGCGCCGCGCCGCAGATCACCTTCCGTCAGTGGCCGCAGGCCGGCTTGCCGCAGGATGTGTGCCCGCAGGAGGTGCGGTGGCTCGCCGTCTGGCAGCCGCCGGCGGACTTCGCCGCGCAGTTTCCCAATCTGCGGCTGGTGTTCTCGCTCGGCGCCGGCGTCGATCATTTCGATCTTGCCGCCCTGCCGGCCGGCCTGCCGCTCATCCGCATGACGGAAGCCGGCCTTGCCGCGGCAATGGCCGATTATGTGACGCTGGCGGTTCTGGCGCTGCACCGCGATTTCATCCGCTACGGTGCCCAGCAGCGGCGCGCGGAATGGCAGGAACACCGCGTGGTGCCGGCGGCCGGCCGCCGCGTCGGCATCATGGGGCTCGGCCGTCTCGGGCAGGCGGCGCTGGAGCGGCTGCGGCCGTTCGGCTTTCCGCTCGCCGGCTGGAGCCGCACGCCGCGCGCCCTCGACGGCATCGAGACCTTCGCCGGCGAGGCCGGGCGCGCCGCCTTTCTCGCCCGCACCGACATTCTCGTCTGCCTGCTGCCGCTGACGCCGGAAACGCGCGGCCTGATCGACGATCGCCTTCTCGCCGGCCTGCCGCGCGGTGCGGCCCTCGTCAATGCCGGCCGCGGCGCCCATCTCGACCAGCCGGCGCTGCTGGCGGCCCTCGATGCCGGTCACATCCGCGCCGCGGTGCTGGATGTGACCGAGCCCGAGCCGCTGCCGCCCGATCACCCCTTCTGGCGCCACCCCGCGGTGTGGCTGACGCCGCACATCGCCACCCAGACCGATCCGGAAGCTGCCGTCCGTCAGGTTCTGGAGGCCATCGCCCGCCACGAGGCCGGCCTGCCCGTTGAGGGCCGGGTCGATCCCGCCCGCGGTTACTGAGCCGATTCCGCTGCCGAAATCAGGGTTTCCCGTCATGTCTGCGCCGTCTCCTGCCGTCTCCTCCGCGACACCTCCTGCCAGCCGGCTCGCCGGCGGCCTTGCCGATCGCCTCGCCGATCCCGGCCTCTTCATCGAGCGGGCCTTCATCGGCGGGGCGTGGGTCGGTGCGGAAAACGGCGCCACGCTGAGCGTGGACGATCCGGCGACCGGTGCGGCCATCGGCACCGTTCCGGCCTGCGGCACGGCGGAAACGGAAGCCGCCATTGCCGCCGCCGAAGCCGCCTGGCCGGCATGGCGGGCACGGCCGGCGGCCGAGCGCGCCGACCTTCTGGAGCGCTGGTATGCGCTGATGATGGAGAATGCCGCCGATCTGGCGCGCCTGATGACGGCCGAGCAGGGCAAGCCGCTGGCCGAGGCCATGGGCGAGATCACGTATGGCGCCGGCTTCATCCGCTGGTTCGCCGGCGAGGCGCGGCGCATTGACGGCCTGCTGCTGCCGGCGCCCACCGCCGACCGGCGCATTCTGGTGCAGAAGGAGCCGGTCGGCGTCTGTGCCATCATCACACCGTGGAACTTCCCCAACGCCATGATCACCCGCAAGGTGGCGCCGGCTCTGGCCGCCGGCTGCACCGTGGTCATCAAGCCTTCGGAGCTGACGCCCTATTCGGCGCTGGCGCTGGTGGCGCTGGCCGAACGGGCTGGCATTCCGCACGGGGTGATCAACATCGTCACCGGGCTGGCACCGGCCATCGGCGCCGCGCTCACGGCCAGTCCGGTGGTGCGCAAGCTGTCGTTCACCGGCTCCACGGCGGTCGGCGCGCTGCTGATGCGCGAAAGCGCGGCCACCATCAAGCGCCTCAGTCTGGAACTCGGCGGCAACGCCCCCTTCATCGTGTTCGACGACGCCGATCTCGATGCGGCCATTGCCGGCGTCATGGCCTCCAAGTTCCGCAATGCCGGGCAGACCTGCGTGTGCGCCAACCGCATCTTCGTGCAGGCCGGCATTCACGACCGCTTCGTGGAGCGGCTGGCGGCGGCGGTGCGCGGGCTGACCATCGGCAACGGCTTCACCCCCGGCGTTGCCATCGGCCCGCTGATTTCGCCGGCGGCGGTGCAGAAGGTCGGCGGCCACATTGCCGATGCGCTGGCCCTCGGGGCCGAGAACGTGACCGGCCGCAACGACGATGTCGATCCGCAGCGCTTCGTCAGCCCGGTGGTGCTGACCGGGGCGACGGCGGCGATGCGGGTCGCGCGGGAAGAGACTTTCGGTCCCGTTGCGCCGGTGTTCCGCTTCGACGATGAAGACGAGGCGGTCGCGGCTGCCAACGACACGCCGTTCGGCCTCGCCGCCTATTATTACACGGGCTCCCTGAGCCGCGGGTTCCGCGTCGGCGAGAAGCTCGCGTTCGGCATGGTGGGCCTCAACACCGGGTCGGTCTCGCTGGAGGTGGCCCCCTTCGGCGGCATCAAGCAATCCGGCCTCGGGCGCGAGGGCGGGCCGACCGGCATCGACGAATATCTGGCGCTGAAGACGATGCACGTCGGCCTGACGGCCTGAACGGCGCAGGGAAAAGCGAGGAAACAGCCATGACGCGAACCCACAGGATTGCCCTGCTGCCGGGCGACGGCATCGGCGCGGATGTCGTTGCCGCAAGCTGGTCGGTGCTGCAGGCGGCGGCCGGCCGCTTCGGCTTTGCGCTGGAGGGCACGGAGTTTCCGTGGTCGTGCGACTGGTATCTGGCCCATGGTGCGATGATGCCGGCCGACGGCATCGCCACGCTGGCGGCGTTCGATGCCATTTATCTCGGGGCGGTCGGCTGGCCGGCGCGGGTGCCGGATTCCGTCTCCCTGCACGGCCTGCTGCTGCCGATCCGCAAGGCGTTCGACCTTTATGTCAACGCCCGCCCGCACCGCCTGCTGGCCGGCGTGAAGGGCCCGCTCGGCGACAAGGCCTTCGACATTCTCTGCATCCGCGAGAACACCGAGGGCGAATACAGCGGTGCCGGCGGCCGGGTGCATCAGGGCACGCCGGACGAGGTGGCGGTGGAAACCTCCATCTTCACCCGCCGCGGCGTGGAGCGCATCCTGCGCTACGGGTTCGAGGCGGCGCGGCGGCGGCGCGGCCGGCTGGCCTCGGTGACGAAATCCAATGCCCAGAAATATTCGATGGTGTTCTGGGACGAGGTGACGGAGGCGCTTGCGGCCGAATATCCCGACGTGGCGGTGACGCGCTTCCATGTCGATGCGATGGCGGCCCGGTTCGTGACGCATCCGGAAACGCTCGACGTGGTGGTGGCCTCCAACCTGTTCGGCGATATCCTGACCGATCTCGGCGCCGCCCTGCAGGGCGGTCTTGGCTTTGCGGCCTCCGCCAACGTCAATCCGGCCGGCGGCGTGCCGTCGATGTTCGAGCCGGTGCACGGTTCGGCGCCGGATATCGCCGGCCGCGGCATCGCCAATCCGCTCGCCACCATCTGGGCGGGCGCGCTGATGCTGGAGCATCTGGGCGAGGCGGAGGCCGCCGCCGCGGTGATCGCCGCCATGGAGCAGGTGACGGCCGCGGCCGCGGTGCTGACGCCCGACATGGGCGGCAACGCCACCACCGCGGCGGTGGCCGGCGCGGTGATCGCCGCCCTCGGCCGCTAGCCGCCTCCGCACCCCGCGCGGCGGCTCTATTGGTCCGCCGCCGGGTTCCGCGTCACGGCCTGTGCCGGCGCGGGGGAGGGCGGCGCGATGCCGGCGACCCGCGACAGCTTCAGCACCAGTTCGGCCTGACGGTTGATGCCGAGCTTGCGGAAGATGCGCTTCAGCACGATGCGCGCCGTGCCTTCCGCGATGCCGAGCCGGCTTGCCGCGCCCCGGACCTCGACGCCGCTGCCGATCAGAACCGCCAGCCGCGCTTCGCCCAGCGTCAGGTGAAACAGGTCGCGCACAAGGGCCGGGTCTGTGGCGTTGTTCTGTTCCAGCGGGGTGGTCAGAATGAACGTGCGGGCGGTGTCGTGCGCGCCGATCTGCCATTGCGGCGCGGCCGAGGCGGGCAGCACCCGGGTGGCGAACCGGCGGCCGTCGGCCGCGGTGAGGACGGTGGCGCGGGGCGGTTCCATTCCGCCCGCGTCCCCGCCGGCCGCCCCGACCATTGCGGCAAACACCGCCCGTTCGCTCCGCGTGCGGGGGACCAGCGGCCCGGCGGCCGCTTCGAAAAGGGCCGCGCGGCTTTGCTGACCGCAGGCATTGGCAAACAGCAGCCGGCGCTTTGCATCGAGCAGCAGAACGCCGGTATCGATCTTGTCGAGCACCGCGTGCAGGGCCGCCGTCGTCACATCCAGATCCGCAATCCGCAACGAGATCCGCAGCGCCTGTTCCACATGGCTGCCGATCAGGCGCAGCGTTTCCATTTCCGCGGCGCTGAACGGGCCCTTTGCGCTGGCCCGCGGCACGGAGAGGGCGACCAGCTTGTCGCTGTCGGGCAGGACGACACAGGACATCAGCCAGCCAAAGCCGACACGCCGGAAAAAATCTGTGTAGATCGGGTGGCGGCCAATTTCCTCCCGGGTTGCGACGCTGAAATCGTCGAAGATATCCCCGGCGGTCAGGTGTAGTTCCATCGCACGCAAGGCGTGCAGGTCTTTCCGGTGCCAGTCTTCGGCCTGATAGAGCTTTACCGCGTCATGCAGTCCCGGTGAATGGATGAAATCGGTTTCCGAATTGCCGCTGTAGAAAATGATCACGGCGCCTTCGGCATCGAAACAGGCGCCGACTTTTTCCAGAGCGGCCGGCCAGTTTTCCGGCCGGACCGCAGCCTCGTAGATGGCGCTGACCGTCTCGCTGAAAACCTGCATGAAATCCTGCGTTCCTGAAATCCCGCGCGCTCAGGCGATCCGCCGGCCGTGCCAGCAGGCCTGCCTGTCGCGGTTGCAGACGCCCTGCGCGTCTTCCGGCCAGGCAGAATGCCACCGGATGACCGGTCCGCCATATCAATAAATGCTGAACATGGACAGATCAGACAGGCTGTCCTTTTATCCCGTTTGGGATATTGAGGCCCTGAACGTTTTCTGAAACGGTGTTTTTCGACCGGTGAGCGCCTGTTATGGGCATTCATTCTGAATAAAAATAAATGAACGACAACTGCGTAATAATTTGGCGTACCTTGATGAGGTGGCCGATGAAAGCTAGTCTGCCGTGGTTTGACCTGCGGGCAAACAAGACTGCCTCTATCGGAAAAGGGAAAAATTGATGGCCGCGTTGAAGCAGCCCATTGTCGGCACCCGGGGAGCGGACATTGTCGGTCCGCGCAATCCGGAGGTCGAGGCGCAGAACCCCGATATCCTGATCCCGCCGGCGACCGACAATGGCGGTATTCCGAACCTCAAGTTCCCCTTCGCGATGGCCCATAACCGTCTTGAAGACGGCGGATGGGCCCGCGAAGTCACCACGCGCGAACTCGGCGCACTCAAGGAACTGGCCATCGTCAACATGCGCCTGCCGTCCGGCGTGGTGCGTGAAATGCACTGGCACAAGGAAGCCGAATGGGCCTACGTGCTGAAGGGCCGGGTGCGCTTCTATCTGATCGACGACCAGCGCCAGACGCTGATCGAGGATCTGGAGCCGGGCGACCTCTGGCTGGCGCCGGCGGGCTTTCCCCATGCAATTCAGGGTCTTGAGGAAGGAACGGAATTCGTTCTCGTCTTCAATGACGGCAATTTTTCCGAAAACCAGACCCTTCTGGTGACGGAACTGTTCGCCCATACCCCGGTCGAGGTTCTGGCGAAGAATTTCGGCGTGCCGGAAAGCGCCTTTGCCGGCATTCCGGCTTCCGAGAAGTACATCTTCCGCCAGCCGGTTCCGCCGCCGCTGGAGGAGGTGCGCCGCGATCTGGGCGCCGTGAACTTCACCGACAAATATGTCTTCCGGGCCTCCCGGATCGCGCCGACGAAGTATCCGGGCGGCGCCACGCAGGTGGTCGATGCGAAGAACTTCGAGGTGACGAACCTCGCAGCGCTCTTCATCGACCTTGAGCCGGGCGGTATGCGTGAAATTCACTGGCATCCCGATGCCGATGAATTGCAGTATTATATCAGCGGCAAGGCCCGCATGACCGTGTTCGACGCGGTCAGCAACGCGCGCACCTTCGATTTCGTGGCGGGCGATGTCGGGTATGTTCCCAAGACCCTTGCGCATTATATCGAGAATATCGGCGACGAGCCGGTGCGGGTGCTGAACGTCTTCCACACCGCTGAATACAAGGACATTTCGCTCAACCAGTGGCTGGCGCTGACGCCGCGCCATCTGGTCGAAGGTCACCTCGATGTCGGTGATCCGCTGCTGTCCTCCCTTCGCAAGACGCGCCAGCCCGTCGTCAAGGGCTGATCCGATGCCGGCCGGGGGCCCTTTTGCGGGCTTCCGGCCGGTTCCCCCGCGGAGCGCGGCCCCCCGCGCGCGCCGCGCGCTGACCCGATAGCGCTGTCAGCCATCTGCGATCCCTGTCCCGCAGAGCCGCGGTCTCCTCCGCTCCGGGCCCCGGACCACACGCACACATTTCCAGATCTGGTGCCCTTCGGAACATTCAACGAGGGAGTGAATTATGGCGTCCAGTGTTATCAACGACCATCCGGAAAAGATCCGCTATCCGCTTGTCGAGCGTCCTTTTATCGGCTTCCTGCTGGCTTTCATGGCGGGATCGATGAATGCCTGGACGTTGCCGAATGCGCAAACCTTTGCGACTGTCCAGTCCGGTAACGTCGTTCAGAGCGGTTACTGGCTGGCGCAGGGCGACTGGGAGAAATTTACGTTCCCCTTCCTGTCGGTCATTGCCTTCGGCCTCGGTTCTGCCTTCTGCGGCATTCTGATGACCACCCTGCTGCGCCGGCGCGTCGTCTTCACGCCGTTCATCCTGTTCCTGCAGGCGGCGATGCTCGTGGTGCTGTGGTATCTCGCGCATCTGAAGGTTCAGGACCCGACCGCAGCCATCAATCCTCATTATCTGGCCTATGCGATCAGCTTTGTGGCCGGCATGCAGGGTAATGCGTTCCATAAAGATCACGGAATGCTCTACGGCAATGTTGCCGTGACGTTTGTCGTGCAGATGGCTTTCAACTTCCTGATTCAGGGGCTTTTCAGGAAGCAGGGGATCAACGGCGAGCCGAACCTCTACTGGTCGGGGCTGTTCTTCCTCGTCCTGCTCGGCTTCGCCTCGGGCGGCGGCATCGGCTTCATCATCGGTGACTATGTGCTGGAAAGCGGCGCTGTCCTGCTGCCGGCGGTCATCGCGCTCATCATCGGCATCGTGGCGCTCCGGGATGCCCGTCAGAACGGCGCGGTCGACCCCACTGCCGGCGGTTCGTTCGCGTAACCGGTTCCGCAAAGCCTGTCCGCAATCCGGAATCATCGAGGAGAAATGGGAATGATCCGCAAAGCCGTTCTGATCGCAATCCTGCCGGCCGCCCTGCTGACTGCCGGCTGCGTCAGCCAGCAGAAGGTGGCCTCCGCCGAAAGCCTCATCAACGCCAATTATGAGACGGTGCGTGACGAGAAGTCGTGCGGAAAGCCCGCGAATAAGTGGCATGGGGTCTACGTCGCCAAATCGGGCGACGGCTTCGGTGAAACGGGCCGCAATGTCGAAGCCTGCTTCCCCACCCGGCAGGCGTGCCACAACTGGCTCGCCAAGGCGAACGACTATGGCGGCGACGGACAGGTCGTCGCCGACAGCTGCCGCCTGAAGGTCTGAGACCGTCTGCGCCAACTCCACCGGCGGCCCCGCAGGCCGCAGCCGGCCACCGTCCGCTTGCGGGCGGTGGCCTTTTTCGTGCCGGTTTGCCCGCGGTGGCGGAAGGGCGCGGCGCAGCCTAGGACAGCCGGCCGGCCTCGCGTCCGCGCCGGTATTCCGACGGGGTGCACCCCTCCCAGCGGACGAAGGCGCGGGTGAAACTGGCGTGGGTTTCGTAGCCCAGCGACAGCGAGATCGCCAGAATCGACATCGGCGTTTCGATGAGCAGGCGGATGGCGCGGGCGCGGCGGGCCTCCTCGACGATCTCGCGATAGGTGAACCCCTTCTGGCGCAGCCGGCGCTGCAATCCCTGAACGCTGAGGCCGATGAGGCAGGCGGCGCCTTCGATGTCGCTCCGGCCATCGAGAAGGCGCAGCGCCACAATGGCGGAAAGGGCGCGGGCGGGCTCCGGTGCATCGGCCAGGATCACGTCGGCCAGCACGTCCCGCAGGGTGACGACACGAGCGGTCTCCATGGCTTCGCTGCTCCGCCTCCGGCTGAGTTCGGTTTCTTTCACGGCAATGCCGGTTCCCGGCCGGCCGCAGTGCAGGTCCGCCTGCAGCCTGTCCTCCACCTGCGATGCGCCGGGGTCGCGGGGATATTCCGCCTCCATCCAGTCGGGTCGCCACGCAGCGCCGAGAAAAAGCCGGGCAAGGGAGAGCATGGGGGGCAGCAGGTGGTCGCAGTGCTGGGTCCGGCTCACATCGAACGCCGGCGTGGCAAAGCGCAGAACCCGGTGATCGCCGTCGCGCACCAGTTCCAGCCGCGCGCCGCTCTGGTGGGCCCAGCTCGTGCTCACCGTGCGGCGGAGCGCTTCGCCGAACGTGGCGGCGCCAACGGCATGCTCCACCCACAGCCCGTAGCCGCGGCAGGTCATGCGCTCGCCGACATCCAGCCCGAACGTGCGGCTCTCCAGCGCGGCGGCGCCGCGGGCAAACAGGCCCGTCATGGCCCGCAGCGGCATGGGCAGGCCCGGGGTCTCCCGCAGCGCCAGCGGCAGGTGCTCGCGCGCGAAGATGTCCGCGAGCACCCGTTCGCCGGCCTGTTCCTCGATCATCTCAGGCAGGGCGCCGAAGCCCTTTGCACGCACGAGGACGGTTGCAGCGGAAACGCCCATCGAAACCTCGCCGGGTGACGTAAAGTGATAAGAGCATCGCCATCGGATCGTCTAAATCAAGCGGACGGACTGTTTTTTTTGACAGACCGGACAGAGCGACCGGCGCTTCACGAAGAAGGGAGCGCCGCGGGGAATTGTTGAGCGCCAAGGCTGCGCGGGGCTGGCCGGAGAGGTTATCGTTTCGCTTCTCAGATGATGTCCACGCTTTCTTGTATAGATTCTCCGGCTAAAAAGAAAAGGCGGATCCGGGATGCGCTTCATCGTTCGTGCCCTGATGCTCAGCTTTCTTTCCCTGCTTTTGCCTGCAGCAGGACTGGCAGACCCGCTGCCATCGTGGAACGACGGGGCTGCGAAATCGAGCATCGAGACTTTTGTTGCCCGTGTGACCGATCCGGCGAGCGCGGACTTCGTTCGGCCGGAAGAGCGCATTGCCGTCTTCGACAATGACGGCACCCTGTGGGTCGAGCAGCCCATGTACACCCAGCTTGCCTTTGCGCTGGACCGGGTGAGGGAACTGGCGCCGTCGCACCCCGAATGGCAGGCGAACCCGACGCTTAAGGCCGCCATCGACGGCGACCTGAAGACCCTGGCCGCCGCCGGCGACAAGGGGCTTCTGGAACTGGTGATGGTCACCCATGCCGGCATGACGCCGGACGAATTTCAGCAGATCGTCACCGACTGGCTGGCCCGGGCCGAACATCCGCGTTTCCGCAAGCCCTATACCGAACTCGTCTATCAGCCGATGCTGGAGCTGATGGCTTATCTGCGCGAAAACGGCTTCACGACTTATATCGTTTCCGGCGGCGGCATCGAATTCATGCGGCCATGGTCGGAGAAAGTCTATGGTGTGCTGCCGGCACAGGTGGTCGGCTCAAGCATCGTGACGAAGTTCGAGATGGTGGACGGCAAGCCGGTGCTGGTGCGCCAGCCGGCCCTGAACTTCATCGACGACGGCGCCGGCAAGCCGGTGGGCATCAACCAGCACATCGGGCAGCGTCCGATCGCCGCCTTCGGCAATTCCGACGGCGACCTGCAGATGCTGGAGTGGACCACCGCCGGCGAGGGCGCCCGCCTCGGGCTGATCGTGCATCACACCGATGGCGAGCGTGAATACGCCTATGACCGCCAATCGTCCTTCGGCCGCCTCGACAAGGCGCTGGACGCGGCCCCCGCGAACGGGTGGACCGTGGTGGACATGAAGAACGACTGGAAGACCATTTTCCCACCGGCCGGATGAGCGCGTTTCTGCGGAGCGCACCCCGGTTCTTTTTGATGTCTCCGAATGCACTGGAGAAGACGATGAAAGCGGCTCTTTCGACCACGCTGACCGCTGCCGTCACGGTGACATTGCTGGGCTGGGGCGGTACGGCCTTCGCCCAGAGCGATGCCCCCGCCGCGGTGCCGGCAAAGAAGCCGAACATCCTGCTGATCGTCTCCGACGATACCGGCTGGGGCGATCTCGGTGCCTTTCTCGGCGGCAAGCGCCGGGGCATGCCCACCCCCAATCTCGATGAGCTGGCGGGCGGCGGCATGGTGTTCACCAATTTCTATGGCCAGCCGAGCTGCACGCCCGGCCGCGCCGCCATCCAGACCGGGCGCATCCCCAACCGGTCGGGCATGACCACGGTGGCCTTCCAGGGGCAGGGCGGCGGTCTGCCGAAGGCGGAATGGACGCTCGCCTCCGTGCTCAAGCAGGGTGGCTACAAGACCTATTTCACCGGCAAGTGGCATCTTGGCGAGGCAGATTACGCGCTGCCCAACGCTCAGGGCTACGACGTGATGAAATACACCTTCCTCTACCACCTGAACGCCTACACCTACGGCGATCCGAAGTGGTTCCCGGCCATGAGCCCCGAGCTGCGGAAGATGTTCGCGGCCGCGACCAAGGGTGCTTTGTCCGGCAAGGCCGGTGAAGCGGCGAAGGAAGACTTCAAGGTCAACGGCGAATATGTCGATACGCCGGACAAGGGCGTCGTCGGCATTCCCTTCCTCGACAAATATGTCGAGAAGGCCGCCGAGGAGTTCCTGGAAGATGCGGCCAAGACGCCCGATACGCCGTTCTTCATCAGTGTGAACTTCATGAAGAACCACCAGCCGAATCTGCCGGCGCCGGAGTTCATCGGCAAGTCCACCTCCAAGTCCAAATATGCCGACTCGGTGGTGGAACTCGATGCCCGCATCGGCAATGTGCTGAAGAAGCTCGATCAGCTCGGCTTCGCCGACAACACGCTGGTGGTCTACACGGTCGATAACGGCGCCTGGCAGGATGTCTATCCGGATGCCGGCTATACGCCGTTCCGCGGCACCAAGGGCACCGTGCGCGAGGGCGGCAATCTCGTGCCCTCGATGGCGCGCTGGCCCGGCAGGATCAAGCCGGCCAGCAAGAGCGACGACATCATGGGCGGCCTCGATCTGATGGCCACGTTCGCATCCGTTGCCGGCGTCAAGCTGCCGGCGAATGACCGCGAGGGCAAGCCGATCATCTTCGACAGCTATGACATGACGCCGGTGTGGCTCGGCAAGGGCGAGGACCCGCGCCCGGACTGGTTCTATTTCACCGAGAACGAGCTGACCCCCGGCGCCGTCCGCGTCGGCAACTTCAAGTATGTCTTCAACCTGCGCGGCGATGACGGTGCGCCCACCGGCGGCCTTTCGGTGGATACCAACCTTGGCTGGAAGGGCGCCGAGAAATATGCGGCGACCGTGCCGCAGGTGTTCGACCTGATGAGCGATCCGCAGGAGCGCTACGACATCTTCATGAACAACTTCACGGAGAGCACGTGGGCGCTGGTGCCGGCCAACGAGGCGGTGCACAGCCTGATGAAGACCTATGTGAAGTATCCGCCGCGCAAGGTGCAGAGCGAGTCCTATTCCGGCCCCATCACGCTGTCGCAGTACGAGCGCTTCAAGTTCGTCCGCGATGCGCTGGAGGAGCAGGGCTTCACGCTGTCGCTGCCGAGCGGCAACTGAGGCAAGGCCGGCTGACTGAGCAAGGCCGGTTAACTGCGGCAAGGACGGTGACGGGGCGGGGCGCAGCGGCGATCTGCCCCGTCGCCATGTTCTTCTTCACGGGAACGTCTTCTTCCGGGGAGATCTTCCGGCTGCCATCTGTTGCGCGGTGCCGCCGGCCGCGGCAACCGGGCACGCGGCACGGATGAAGGCCCTGCGGAGGAGGGCTGCATGAACAGGTCTCCCATCGCCGCGGCGCTGGTTCTGTGCGCCCTGTCCGGCTGCGGCCGACGATCCGGCTCCGGCCGCCGCGGGTGCCCGGGCTCATCGACGACGTGTGGTATCGCTGGGTGGCCGATATCGGCCTCCCCGGTGCGGACGGCGGCAAGGGCGGCAGATATCTGATCCTGCCGCCGATGCGCGGACGAAGGCGATCCTGACCGATGCCGCCGATATCGGCGCTGTGACGGTGGGCGCGATCGCCTGCAGGATCCGCGACGACGATGCCTTCCTCTGTGCCGGCAGCGACTGGCGCAAGCCATTCTTCGGCGGATACAAATTCGAGACGGCACCGGGGGTGAGCAATCCCGGCGGGGCGATCTTCTTCTGTGAGATCGCAACGGGCGTGACCCCGGCAATGGCCGAGAAGATGGTCGGTCAGGGGTCGCAATATCCGTGGACGGCGCTCGATTCCACCGGCAGGCCGTTCGACGGCGGCAATACCTGCCGGCTCCGCCTGCCGCCGGATATCCCGGTGAAGGACCTCTGGTCGGTCATCGTCTGCGACACGCAGACCCGCTTGATGCTGCAGACCAGCCGGAGTGCACCGGGCGTCTCCGGTCAGAGCAGGGACGTGAAGGTCAACGCCGCCGGGGCGGTCGACGTGTGGTTCGGCCCCGCGGCGCCGGCCGGTCGGGAGCACAACTCTCTGCCCGGCCGGGGCTGGTTCACCATCCGTCGGGCTCTATGGCCTGCTGGCGCCGTGGTTTAACGGTCGCTGGCGGCCGGGCGAGATCACGCAGCCGCCCTGATCGTCCGCTCGCCGGCAAAGTGCGGGAGGGCGGGGCGGCAGCGCACCGGAGCGGCGCCCGCCGGTGCCCGTCCGTCTGAGCCCGACCGCCCGTACTCCGGCGCGGCGAGGCTGGCGCGGCCGGCCGGCGCGCGGTAGCAAGAATGGCGGTTGCTGTTCTGCCGGCGCCCGATTCCCGCTCCGCCCGCTTTGTCCCGCCCGGTTTCTGCTTCGCAAGGTGCCGTCCATGTCCGCACAGGCGACGTCCGCACAGGCGACGATCCGTCTTTTTTCCTATGGCACGCTGCAGCTTGAGAGTGTGCAGCTTTCGTCCTTCGGCCGGCTGCTGGAAGGCGAGGCCGATGCCATGCCCGGCTACCGGCAGGAGTGGCTGGAGATTACCGATCCCGATGTGCTGGCCGCCTCCGGCGCGCGCTTTCATCCGGTGGTGGTGCCCTCCGGCAATCCGTCCGATGCCGTCGAGGGCCGGGTGTTCAGCATCACGCCGGAGGAACTGGCGGCGGCCGACCGCTATGAAGTGTCGGACTACCGGCGCATTGAGGTCACTCTGCGCTCGGGCCTGCGCGCCTTCGTCTATGTCGGCGCCTGAGGGCGTGCCGGCGGCAGACCTGTTTTCCGGAAGGGCATCATGAAACTCTTCATGTTCAGCATCGGCGGCGACTTCAGGAATGCGAACATCGAGCTGCACGATGTCCGCTTCTCGGCCGGCGAATGCGCCGAGGACTGCTATCCCGATCTGCGCGCGCAGTGGTGGGGCGAACCGGCCAGCCTGCATCTCGATTGCTGGGGCGAACTGCGGCAGGCCGACGGCCACGACATCGTGCTGCGGCGCGAGCCGCCGGCGGGCGGGGACCGGCTGTTCTTCGTCAATCTCGGCGGCTACGATCCGGACGAGTTTGCCGAGCTGCACCGCAACGTGCTGCTGGTCGCCCCGGATGCCGCCACCGCCAAGGCCCGCGCGCTTTCCACCGTTCAGCACTGGAGCCTGCCCCACCGGGACAACCTGTTCGCCATCGAGAAGGCGGTGGACGTGGCGTCCGCGGTGGAGGGCCGGGGCTGGTATATCCACCTCGTTCCCGCAGCCGCGACGGTGGCCTTCTCGTTCACCTGCACCTACGTGCCCATTGGGGAATAACGGCCGCCCCCTCTTTCGCGGCGCGCCGCAGGCGGTTAAGCGGGCTTGAGAGCTGCGACCGGCAGCGCCTGCGGCAGCCTGAGGGGCCATGCTTTATACCGATGCCTTTCTTGCCGCCATGGAAGCGGCGCTGCGGTCCGCCCTGCCGTGCTGGGGCGTGCCGGAGACGGCGGCGCTGCGGCTGCTCAATATTTCCGAAAATGCCACCTGGCTGGCCGGCGCGGCCCCCGGCGGCCTTGTCGTGCGCGTGCACCGGCCGGGCTACAACAGCGATGCGGCCATCGCCTCCGAACTGCTGTGGATGGGGGCGCTGCGCGCGGCCGGGGTGGCGGAAACGCCGGTCCACATTGCCGCCCGCGACGGGCGCGCCATCGTGCCTCTCGCCTGCCGGGGGCTGCAACTGCGCGCGGTCGGGTTTGCCTTCATCGCCGGCACCGCCCCGGACGAGGGCTGCGACCGGACGCTGTGGTATGGCCGGCTTGGTGAAATCACCGCACGGCTTCACGCCCATGCCCGCGACTGGGTGCGGCCGGAGGGCTTCACGCGGCGGACGTGGGATTTCGAGGCCATCTGCGGCCCGCGGGCCGACTGGGGCGACTGGCGCGCCGGCATCGGCCTCGATGCCGCCGGCCGGGCCGTTCTGGAGGCGGTGGAGACCGGTCTTGCGGCCGCCTGCGACGGCTGCGGCCGCGGGCCGGCGCGTTTCGGCCTGATCCATGGCGACATGCGCGCCGCCAACCTGCTGGTCGACGGCGACCGGCTGGCGGTCATCGACTTCGACGACTGCGGTTTCGGCTGGCTGCTCTATGATTTTGCCGCCGCCACCAGCTTCATGGATGCGGAGACGGTGCGGGTGCTGCAGCCGCACTGGGTGGCCGGCTATCGCCGGGTTGCGCCGCTGCCGGCAGAAGACGAGGCGCTGCTGCCGATGTTCGTGCTGCTGCGCCGGCTGCAGCTCGTCGGCTGGATCGCCAGCCACGCCGATGCCCCGGAACCGCAGGCGCTGGGCGCCGGCTTCACGGCTGCGACAGTTGCCGAAGGGCGGCGCTGGCTGGAGGGGCGGCCATAACGCACGGGCGATAACGGACGGGCCGGAAGCGCACGGACGAAGAGCGTGCCGGCGGGGCTCCGCTGGTCCGGCCGCTCCGGTCCGGCCCCGCTTTCCCGTTGGCGCCGGTCCGGCCGCGGCTTCGGAACGATGCCGCCGGATGGCGGAACGCCTTGTCGGGGGCGATGCCGGCCACCGGGCCTTTCCCGCCCGGAGGCGGAATTCTTTGCCGGTGCGCCCGCGCGCCGGTCCGAGCGGCCGCTTCAGCGACGGGCTGACAGCCGGTCGAGATAGCGGGCGACGAGGTGAAGCGGCACGCGGGCGGCCAGCGCCTGCCGCAGCGTGCGCGGCAGGGCCGGGCTGGCTTCTTCCGGCGGCAGGCGCAGGCCGGCGATGGCCACACGTCCGTTGGTAACCTTGCGGGCGACCAGTGTGGCTTCGCCGAAGGCGATGGAATCGTTTTCCTCCGGCTCGTCGTCGAAGCGGCTGGCAAACAGGTCGGCGACGGTCATGCTCATCTGTGCGCCCGTCAGCGGCAGTCCGTAAAGCTCGGCCAGCACGCCGAGCAGCGCGCCGCCGTTGAAGCGGAACTCGCCCACCGCCGCGGCCTCGCGCAGCGAGGTTTCGCCGAACGGGCGGAACAGGCGGTCGAGTTCGGCAACCCGCGTGGTCGGAGCGACCAGATAGGCATAATCGCCCGGCACCAGACGGCCGGCATCGATGGGGTTGAAGATATCCTCGCCGCGCACCACCAGCACCAGCGTGGCCCAGCCGGGCAGCACGGTGTCGCCGGCCGCTGCCGGGCTGTCGGCCAGCAGCGGATAGCCGACGAGTTCGCGGTCGGCCTGTCCGGGCAGGTCGAGTTCCGTGCGGGTCACGGGCCGGGTGGTGCGGGCGAGCGCAATGTCCAGCCGGCGGGCGGCGGAGGTGATGGTCCAGCCCTGAACCAGCAGCGACACCAGCACCACGCAGAACGCGATGTTGAAATAGAGCTGGGCATTCGGCAGGCCGGCGAGCATCGGAATGGACGCCATGAAGATGCTGACGGCGCCGCGCAGGCCGACCCAGGCGACGAACGACTTCTCGCGCGTGGTGAAGCCGAACGGGGTGAGGCACAGCCACACCGCCACCGGGCGGCCGACCACGATGAGGAACAGCGCGATGGTGAGCCCCGGCAGCCACACCCCGACCAGTGCCGACGGGCTGATGAGCAGCCCCAGCACCAGAAACATGCCGATCTGGCAGAGCCATGTGGTGGTGGAGAGAAACACCATGGTGTTCGGCAGCCCGCGCACCGGGCGGTTGCCGGTGACCAGACCGGCGAGATAAACCGCCAGAAAGCCGCTGCCGCCGGCAGCGGCGGTGAGGCTGTAGATCAGCACCGCCAGCGTCACCGCCAGCGCGCCGTGCAGGCCGGGCGGCAGGGCGAGCCGGTTGAGCGCGAGCACGATGGCAAAGCCGCCGGTGATGCCGAGCCCGGTGCCCAGCACCGCCTGCCGGGCCAGATCGCTGAGAATCGACCATTCCCATGCCCCGCCGTCGCGGGCGATGAGCCCGACGAGCAGGATGACGAGGAACACGGCGACCGGATCGTTGGTGCCGGATTCGATTTCCAGCGTGGCCCCGACGCGGCGGCGCAGTTGCAGACCGCCGGCGCGCAGCAGGAAAAACACCGCCGCGGCATCGGTGGAAGCAACGGCGGCGCCCAGCAGCAGGCCCTCCGTCCAGCCGATGCCGAGCAGGAAGTGAGCCAGCGTGCCGGTCAGCGCCGCGGTGACCAGAACGCCGCCGGTGGAAAGCAGCAGCGCCGGGGCGAAGGCGCCGCGCGCCGCGCGCAGCCGGGTGTGCAGGCCGCCGTCGAACAGGATGATCGCCAGCGCGGTCGAGCCGATGAGATAAGTCAGGTGATAGTCGCTGAAATGGATGCCGCCGGGCCCGTCCTCGCCCATCAGCATGCCGAGGCCGAGGAACACCAGAATCAGCGGCGCACCGAAGCGGGTTGCCACCAGCGACGACAGGATGCCGATGGCCACCAGCAGCGAGGCCAGCATCAGAACGGTATCGATGAAGCTGATGCTGGACATGGGCGGCTCTCGGCGTGGCGGCGGAACGGACGGCAGCGGCGAAGGGGCCGTGCGGGCGGCGGGCGGAACGGGATGCCCGGCCGGCGCGGCCGCGCCGGTTGGAACAGATTAGACTGCTGTCGGTTACAAAAACGCCTTCCCTGCGGCAGCCGGCGCCCGGTCCGGGGGCTGCATTTTGCCGCGCCGGCGATTTTTGCCGGCCGGCCGCCGGGCACGCCGGCAAAAGCCGGGCAAAGCGGGGCTGGCAAGACAGACGGGCGAGACAGACGGGCAAGACAGGCGGGGCGGGCCGCGGGCGTAACGGGCGCATCGCACGGGACCGGGAGGTGCGGCGAGGGCGTGCGGCCGGGGACAGAGCTGATCTGAGGCCGCTAAAACTTAACAATGGTTGCTTTCGAGTTGCAAATGCTGATTATGAGGCTTTGTGCTCCTGCTGAACGGTAGCCGCTGCAATTTTTGCCTCCGGCACGGCGTAAATCGGGAATTTTGAATGTGGAACCGGCCGGCCTGTGCCTGCCCTGGCAGCGCCGGGGCAGCGGGTTCGTGCAGGGTCTGCGGAAGTGGCTGGTGACGGCGGGTCGAATCGCCTCCGCCCGGCCGGCTCGGCCAAGCGTGTGATGATGGAAACAGAAAAGTCGGTCAAAGCGGATCTGGAAGCCCTGTCCCAGCGGCTCAAGGATGCCCAGCAGCAGCTGATTCTGTCGGCTGCGGGTCTCCGGATGCTTCCCGGCGAAAGCCTGATCCGCCGCATCGCCGAGCTTGAGCAGGCGATCGTGGCCACCGAGACGATGATCGACGAGATGTCCTGAAAGCGGTGGCCGGCGGCCGCGGCGCGGTTGCAGCCGGCTTTTTGGGGCTTGCGGCGCCGGATGGGCGCTGCTATCTGCGTCGCCCCCGCCGTTCCCCTTCTTCCCATCGTTTCCGGCAGGCCCCCACCATCGGCGGGGAGGGCTGGCTTTGCCGGTGCGAAGCGGCATCATGCATTGCGGACTGGACTTCGGTACGTCGAACACGACCCTCGGCGTTGTGACGGATGGCGCCCCGCGCCTTGCAGCCCTTGAAGGCAGCCATGTCACCCTGCCGAGCGCGGCCTTCTTCGGGCCCCGCGATGGCGTGCGCCCGTCCGACCCGGCGCCGCGGATCGGCCGCGCGGCCATTGCTGCCTATCTCGACGGCGAAGACGGCCGCCTGATGCGTGCTCTGAAATCGGTGCTGGGCACGGCACTGATCGACGAGACGACGCTGATCGGCCGCAACCGCGTCGGCTTCCGCGATGTCATCGCCCGTTTTCTGGCCGAAGTGCGCCGCCGGGCCGAGGCCGATCTCGGGCGTGATCTCGGCGATGTGGTGCTGGGGCGGCCGGTGCAGTTCGTCACCGACGATGCGGCGGCCAATGACCGGGCCGAGGCGGCGCTGGGCGATATCGCCCGCTCGGTCGGCTTCCGCAACATCGCCTTCCAGTTCGAGCCGGTCGCCGCAGCGCTGGAATACGAGCGCAGCCTCGACCGGGAGGAACTGGCGCTGGTGGCCGACATCGGCGGCGGCACCTCCGATTTCACCGTGATCCGCCTCGGGCCGCAGCGGGCGGCGCGCGAGGAGCGGGGCGCCGACGTGCTGGCCAACGAAGGCGTGCGCATCGGCGGCACGGACTTCGACAGCAAGCTGTCGCTGGCGACGGTGATGCCGCTGCTCGGCTATCGCACGCCGCTGCTGCGCGAGGGGCTCGATGTGCCGAGCTGGTATTATTTCGATCTGGCGACGTGGTCGCGCATCAACCTGCTCTATCAGCCGAACGTCATCGCCGGCCTTGCCGGGGTGCGGCGGCAGGCGCGCCAGCCGGAGCTGATCGAGCGGCTCATTCACGTTCTGCACGAACATGCCGGCCATGGTCTGCTGATGATCGTCGAGCAGGCCAAGATCACCTTGTCGGACGCCCTGACCGCCACCATGGCGCTCGATGCCATCGAGCGCGGCCTGACGGAAACGGTCGGCCGCGACCGTTTCGTGTCGGCCACGCAGGCGCTGGCCGATGGCATTGCCGCGCGCATCGCCGACTGCCTGACCGCCGCCGGAACGACCGCCGACCAGATCGATGCCGTTTTTCTGACCGGCGGTTCGACTTCGCTGCCTCATGTGCGGCGGGCGATCCTCGCCTGCGTGCCGGGAGCGCGGGCCATGGACGGCGACCGGTTCGGCGCCGTCGGCCTTGGCCTCGGTCTTGATGCCCGCCGCCGCTTCGGCTGAGCGGCCGGGCGGCGGTCGCGGCAGCGTCCGGTACGTTACAAAAAATGCAGCGCGAGATCCTGTCAGCAGAAACAGAGCGATGCTGTTCAGGCCGGCGCGAATTTTATTTGATGCGCAGAATTTTTAAGCGTTCATGTAACATTGAAAGCAAAATAATACTCAATATTATAAGCTAATGCGCATGAAATTAGCATTATATATTGTTAAATGATAACATATTAAGCGTTTTTTAGAACAGATCAGAATGAGTGCCGTTTTCGTTGACTTGAAATCGTCTGTGCATTCTTGAAACAAAGCTCATCGTTCGCTATGATCACGATATTGTGTGATCAGATCCCGTCGTCAGCGGCGGGGACGTGGTGCGGTTCAGCCGTCTTCCGGGTGTCATCCGGGCATTGATAATTTCCGGGCGCTGGTAATTCCTGAGGGGTGGGATGCAGCGGCGCAGGGGCACGGCGGGCGGGCACGGCGGCTTATTGTCAGGCAGATCTGCGGTTTTTCTGCAGAGCGGCCCGCCAGAGGGGCACGGGGTTGCCGGCGGGCTTTTTTCGATCCGGGGCCGGTTTTTTCACCGGCTGTCATGTTGTTCCGGCGCATGGCCGGTGATGCCGGTGGACGCTGAGAGGGGCCTGCCGGCCTGGTGGCGGGGGGAAGAACAAGCATGGTGACGGAACCCTATTCCCGGACAGCGCCTCATGGGCGCACGGCTGCCCACCGCGTTCACCTGCCGCTCGATACGGTGCGGATCAGCCTTGCCGTGCTGGATTTCGCCGTGATGGTGCTCAGCAGCGTCCTCGGCAACGGTCTCTACCTGCATTTCATCGGCGACGACGTGATGGCCGGCAGCCGCCTGACGGAGCTGGCGAGCGCCGGCATCATCGGCGGTCTCATCTTCGTGTTCGTTGCGCACGCCAATGGCGGTTACAACATCGCCCCCATTCTGCGTCGCGGCTCGCAGCTCAGCCTCGTGGTGCGGGGCGTGCTGGCGGCGGTGCTGTTCTATCTGTGCCTGCTGTTTCTGGTCAAAGTCAGCGACACCATGTCCCGCGGCGGCCTGATCGCGTTCACGGCGGTGGCCATCGGGCTCGTCTTTCTGGAACGCTCGCTGGTGGCGCGCTCCATTCTGCGGCTGTTCATCGCCGGCTACATTCTCGGTCCGCGCACGGTGGTGCTGGGCGAACCGCGCGAGCTGGCTGCGCTCAGCGGCCGCCGGGTGCTGCTGCGCTCGGGCCTGAACGAGGTGGCGCGGTTCGAGTTCTCGACGCCCTTCAACGCGCCGATGCGCGCCGTGGCCGATGCCGCGGTGGTGGCCGATGTGGTGGCCTGCGTGCAGCAGCACGGCGCCGATCAGGTGTTGCTGGCCATGTCGTGGGCCCACGAGGAGCGGCTCGCCTGGCTGCGCGAGCAGTTGCGCATCCTGCCGATCCCGGTCCAGCTGATGCCCGATGCCGCCCTGCACCGCATCACGCGCGACTGCCCGCGGGTCACCATCGGCCAGTCGACTGCCTATGAGCTGCAGCGCGAGCCGCTGACGCGGTTCGAGCGGGCGCAGAAGCGGGCGCTGGATGTGCTGCTGTCGGCCATGGCCATCGCCTTCCTGTCGCCGGTGCTGCTGGCCTGCGCCCTTGCCGTCCGCCTGTCCTCGCCCGGGCCCGTCATCTTCCGCCAGCGCCGCTCCGGCTTCGGCGGCCGCAAGTTCGCCATTTACAAGTTCCGCTCCATGACGGTGATGGAGGATGGCCACAAGGTGACGCAGGCGACCCGCAACGACAAGCGCATCACCGCCGTCGGCCGCGTGCTGCGTGCCACGAGCCTTGACGAGCTGCCGCAGCTCTTCAACGTGCTGTTCGGCTCGATGTCGCTGGTGGGGCCGCGGCCCCATGCGCTGGCCCACGACGACGAGTTCTCCCAGTTCATTTCCAACTATGCGTTCCGCCACCACGTGAAGCCCGGCATTACCGGCTGGGCGCAGTGCCACGGCCTGCGGGGCGAAACGCGCACCCGCGACCAGATCGAACGCCGCGTGCAGTACGATCTCTGGTACATCGACAACTGGTCGATCTGGCTCGACATCTGGGTGCTGTTCGCCACCGTTCTCGTGGTGCTGAAGCGCTCCAACGCCTATTGAGCCGGCCGCCGGCTGTTTCGTCTCGCCCGCGCCGCCTTCTGCCGCTATAGACAGCCGCCAGACAAGCAGGGACGGCTGCCGCACCGGCAGCCAGGTCCGGCGCACGGTGCGCCGGGGCACGGGCGGAGCGAAGCAGAATGATCACCGAGCTGGAGCGGCAGGCCGCAGCACAGGGGCAGACCGGCCCCGCCGGAGCGCTGCCGCCGCCGGACCGCGGCGAGGCCAGGGGCGAGGCGCTGATCCTCACCCTGTCGTGCACCAACCGGCCGGGCATCGTGGCCGCCGTTGCCACGTTCCTGTTCGAGAGCGGCTGCAACATCCTCGATGCCAACCAGTATGACGATCGCGAAACCGGCCGCTTCTTCATGCGCGTGGCCCTCAACCCCGTGCGCGAGGGCGTGGGGCTGGCATCGCTGAAGGACGGCTTTGCGGCCATTGCCGGCCCGTTCGGCATGAACTGGTCGCTGCGCGCGCGCGCCGAGCGGCGGCGCGTGATGCTGCTGGCCTCCAAATCCGACCACTGCCTTGCCGACCTTCTCTATCGCGGCCGCATCGGCGAGATTCCGATGGAGATTGCGGCAATCGTTTCCAACCACCCGCGCGAGGTCTATGCCCACCTCGACTTCGGCGATACGCCGTTCCACCACCTGCCGGTGACGCGCGAAACCAAGATGGAGCAGGAAGCGCGCGTCTGGCAGATCGTGCAGGAAAGCCGCAGCGAGGTCGTGGTGCTCGCCCGCTACATGCAGGTGCTGTCGGAGGGGCTGGCGGCAAAGCTCTCCGGGCGCTGCATCAACATCCACCACTCGTTCCTGCCGGGCTTCAAGGGCGCGAAGCCCTATCATCAGGCGTTCGAGCGCGGGGTGAAGCTGATCGGTGCCACGGCGCACTATGTCACGTCCGATCTCGACGAAGGCCCGATCATCGAGCAGGACGTGGAGCGCGTCTCGCACCATGCAACGCCGGAAGATCTGGTGCGCAAGGGGCGCGACATCGAGCGCCGCGTGCTGGCCCGCGCGCTGGCATGGCATCTGGAAGACCGGGTGCTGCTCAACGGCAAGCGCACCGTGGTGTTCTCCGACTGAGGGGTGATTTGCGGCCGCGCCCGGGCGACCGGGGGCGGCCGCGCGGCGGCACGCTTCAGACGGCCGGTTTGCATCCACAGGCTAACCAGCGGAAATAAAAGAGAAAATCAAATTCGCTGGCAGAGCGGTGAAAAGCGCAAAAAGCCCCTTGATTCCGGGGCGCTCCCCGCATAGGTTCCGCCTCGTTCCCGGCGACGTCGGCCCCCCAGCGGCCGAGAGCCCCGGCGGCAGGTTGTGGCGAAAGCCAGCCCGGCGCAGCGGCACCGACGGAGAACGGAAGACGTGGGGCCATAGCTCAGTTGGGAGAGCGCTTGAATGGCATTCAAGAGGTCGTCGG
>NZ_DAISHT010000005.1:0-10160 GCF_036822375.1 Pseudoxanthobacter sp.
TGGTGCTGTGGCTGGGGTTCGGCACCGCCTCCAAGGTGTTCATGGCGGTGCTGGTCATCTTCTTCCCCGTCGTCACGGCCTTCTTCGATGGTCTGCGCCGTACCGAGACGGGGTGGTTGGAACTGGCGCGCACCATGCGGGCCGGCTCCTGGGCCGAACTGCGCCATGTGCGGCTGATGGCGGCGCTGCCCGCCTTCGGCTCCGGCCTGCGGGTGGCGGCGGTGGTTGCCCCCATCGGCGCGGTGGTGGGCGAGTGGGTGGGGGCCGCCGGCGGCCTCGGCTATGTCATGCTCAACGCCAATGCCCGTGTGCAGACGGAAGTGTGTTTCGCCGCCCTCTTCATTCTCTCCCTGATGGCGGTGCTGCTCTGGAAGGCGGTCGACATGCTGCTGTCGCGTCTTCTCTACTGGGTGCCGAACAGCGATAACGCCTGAACCAAAACGAGGGGTTCACCACCGATGCTGAAGAAGACCGTTCTCGGCCTTTGCGCCGCCCTGATGATGAGCGCCCCGGCGCACGCCGCCGAAAAGGTGACCGTGCTGCTGGACTGGTTCATCAACCCTGATCATGCGCCGATCATGGTGGCCGAGCAGATCGGCGCCTTCAAGGAGGCCGGTCTCGACGTGGAGATCGTGCCGCCGGCCGATCCTTCCATGCCGCCGCGCCTCGTCGCCGCCGGACAGGCAGACCTTGCCATCACCTATCAGCCGCAGATCTATCTGCTGGCCGACAAGGACCTGCCGGTGGTGCGTGTCGCCACGCTCGTCGACACGCCGCTCAACACGCTGACGGTGCTGAAGAAAAGCGGCATCAAGAGCCTTGCCGATCTGAAGGGCAAGAAGATCGGCTATTCGGTGAGCGGCGTGGAAGATGCCACCATCGCCGCCATGCTGCAGACGGCGGGGCTGTCGCTGTCGGATGTCGAGCTTGTCAACGTCAACTTCCAGCTGGTGACGGCGCTGATGTCCGGTCAGGTCGATGCGGTGATCGGCGGCTACCGCAACTTCGAGGCGACCGAGCTGAAAGAGCAGGGCGCCGATGCGGTGATGTTCAATGTGGAGGATTATTCCCCCACTTATGACGAACTGATCCTTGTCGCCAACAAGGCCAACGCCAACGACCCGAAGATCGCGAAGTTCCTGGCCGCGCTGCAGAAGGGCACCGATTATCTGCTGGCGCACCCGGACGAGACCTGGACGGCCTTCGCCAAGGCCCATCCGGACCTCGACAACAACCTGAACCGCACCGCGTGGAAGGACACGCTGCCGGCCTTCGCCCGCAATGTCTACACGCTCGATACGCCGCGTTATGAGGCCTACGGCAAGTTTCTTGCCGATCACAAGCTGATCTCGGCGGAGAAGCCGGTGTCGGATTATGCGGTTGAACTGAAGAAATAATCGCCGCCTGCACACAGAACGCCCCGCTCTGCTTCGGCGCAGAGCGGGGCTTTTTGCGTTCCGGGCCTGCGCCATGCCGGTCTTGCCGGGTCATGGGCGGCTGGGTGTTTTTCTTCGTATCCTAATTCATTCCATAACCCCTGTTCTGCGGACTTGCGCGGAACAGATGCTGCGACCCTCTGCGCAGCGCCGCCATAAACCCACCCTACGGCAGAATCCGGCCCTGACCCAGAAGGCCCGCCGGGTCCAGCAGCGCTTTGAGCCCGCGCATCAGTTCGGCATCCAGCGGCGGCAGGCGCTGCGCGAAGGCCGCGCGCTTGGAAAGGCCGATGCCGTGTTCGGCGCTGATACTGCCGTCCGCAGCATCGACCAGATCGAACAGCACGGTTTCGGCTGCGGCGAGCAGGCGGTCGCGGTCCGCTGCCGGCGTGCCGGCCCGGGCAAGCGCATTGAGATGGATGTTGCCGTCGCCGACGTGGCCATAGGCCACCGGCTCAAGATGCGGCGACAGGGCGGCAATGGCGCGCTGCCCCTCGTCGAAGATACGCGCGAGATCGGTCAGCGGAACCGAGATGTCGGAGCGCATGTGGTGGCCACGGCGGGCCTGCCCTTCCACCAGTTGCTCGCGATAGGCCCACAGGGTGGCGGCCTGCTGCCGGCTCTGCGCAATCACCCCGTCGCTGACAAGGCCGCGCTCCATCGCCACCGCAAGGAAGGTCTCCATCAGCGCGGCCAGATCGACACCGCCGCTGGCCGAAAGCTCCAGCAGCACATAATGGCTCGCCGGGCTGTCCAGCGGCTCGCCCAGTGCCGGGCTGGCCTCGCGCGCGAGATCGATGCAGACGCGGGTCATCAGTTCAAAAGCCGACAGCAGGTCGCTGCACTGGCGCCGCGCCAGACCGTAGAGCGCCATGGCATCGGCCGGCGAAGCAACCGCCAGCAGCGCGGTTTCCACCTGCTCCGGGCGGGGAAAGAGCTTGACGACCGCTGCCGTGACAATGCCGAGCGTGCCTTCCGCGCCGATGAAGAGCTGCTTCAGGTCGTAGCCGGTGTTGTCCTTGCGCAGCCGCTTCAGGTCGCGCCACAGCCGGCCATCGGGCAGCACCACCTCAAGGCCCAGCACCAGATCGCGCATCATGCCCCAGCGCAGCACGTTGACCCCGCCGGCGTTGGTGGCGATGTTGCCGCCGATCTGGCAACTGCCCTGCGCGCCGAGACTGAGGGGAAAGAAGCAGTCGGCCGCCTCGGCCGCAGCCTTCGCCGCCTCCAGCACGCACCCCGCCTCCACCTCCATCGTGAAGCCGACGGGATCGACATGGCGCACCCGGCTGAGACGGGCCATGTCGATCAGCACTTCCCGCCCCTGCCCTTGCGGAACGGTGGCGCCGACGAGGCCGGTGTTGCCGCCGAACGGCACGAACGGCACCCCGGCGGCGGCACAGATGCGCACCGCGGCCGCCACCCCGGCGGCATCGCGCGGGCGCACCACAGCGCGCGCTACCCCATGATAGTCGTGGTGCCAGTCGCTCTCGTAACGGGCCAGATCGGCCGCGTCGCGCACAAGCGCATCCGCGCCGAGGGCGGCCTCAAGAGCCGTGACCAGTTCGCCGCTGTGCGTTTCGTCAGCCATGTCCGTCCTCGCCCGTTCAGCCCTCTGTGGGGTTTCCACTGACATAGCCACCATCGACCGGCAGGCAAACCCCGGTGATGAAGGCGGCACCGGGAGACGCCAGAAAAACCGCCGCCCCGACCAGATCTTCCGCCTGCCCCCAGCGCCTCAGGGCGGCGCGGCGGGCAATGGCGGCGTTGCTGGCCGGCGCCTGCCACAGCGGTGCGGTCATGTCGGTTTCGTGATAGCCGGGCGCCACGGCATTGACGCGGATGCCCTGCGGCCCGAAAGCGTGGGCAAGGCTGCGGGTGAGGCCGACGATGCCGGTCTTGCTGGCGCAATAGGCGGGCACCGTCTCATCGGCCAGATAGCTCAGCATCGAGGCGAAGTTGATGACGCTGCCCCGCGTGCGCGCCAGCAGCGGCCGCGCGGCCGTGGCCAGACGCATGGCACTGGTGAGGTTCACGGTCAGCACGTCGGTGAAGGTCTCGTCGCTGAACTCGGCCTCCGGCCGGGCGATGCCGGCGGCGTTGACCAGCACGTCCAGCCGGTCGAGGCCCGCCACGAAGGCCGCGATGGCCCGATTGTCGCGCACATCGAGCGCAGCAAAGCGGATGGCGCTGTCGGCCGCGCCGGCGCGGCAGGCATCGAGCTTGGCGGCCGATGAACCGGTGGCGGTGACCGTGCCGCCCAGCGCCGCAAACCCGCGGGCCAGCGCAAGGCCGATGCCGCTGGTGGCCCCCGAGACGAGAATATGGCGGCCGGCAAAGAGGTCGGGGCGGAAGCCGGAGACGGCCTCCTGAAGGCGAACCTGCGGCATCGTTTCTCCCTGCGGCCGGAGCCGCTGTTTTCTGCCTGTGCTGTTTCTTGCCTGTGCTGTTTTCTGCCGGTCCTGCGGCGGCGGCCGGCAGGGGAGCCCGCCGGCCGCCGGTCTTTCAGATGAGCGTGCGCAGGGCCGCGACCACCATGGCCTCGCTGACCGGGAACGGCTGGTTGTGGACGATCTCGCCCGGCCGGCAGGCGCGGGCGGCCACGATGCCCAGCACCGCGTCGCCGGTGTCGCGGATGCCAAGGTCGGCGAGCCGCGTCGGCAACCGCACGCTGCGGCAGAAATCGCGCACCGCCGCGAATTCGGCCTCCGGCACGCCCTCAAGGCGCAGCTGCGCCAGCACGCCGAGGGCCACTTTTTCGCCGTGCAGGGCGTGGTGCACGTCCGCCAGTTCGCTCAGACCGTGATGAATGGCATGGGCTGCCGCCACGCCGCCGGATTCGAAGCCAATGCCCGACAGCAGAATGTTGGCCTCGACGACGCGCTCGAAGGCCGGCCCGGCCTCGTGACGGTCGTTCTCCGCCAGCGCCTCGGCACCGAAGGCGAAGATCGCATCGCGGCAGTGCGCGGCGATCTGGTAGGCGAGCGGCAGGCCCTGCACCTGAAACATGTTGAGCGCGCCGCTCTTGCGGCAGGCCTCCGCCTCGTACCAGGTGGCGAGCGCATCGCCGATGCCGGCCGCCAGAAACCGTGCCGGCGCCTCGGCGATGATGGCGGTATCGACCAGCACCAGGTCGGGATTACGCGGCAGGAACTCGTCGTGCTCCACCGTGCCGTCGGCCCGGTAGACCACCGAGAGGGCCGAACAGGGGGCATCCGAGGCGGCGATGGTGGGGGCGACGATGCACGGCACGCCCAGCCGGCGCGCGGCCGCCTTGGCGGTATCCAGCGCCTTGCCGCCGCCGACGCCCACCAGAACCTGCGCCCCGGCTGCGCGCGCAGCGTCCGCCAGGGCATCGATTTCCGCCAGCGTGCACTCGCCGCCGTGACGCAGCACGGCGAAGTGATCGAGCGCATCGTGGGTTGCAGCCGCAATCACCGGCTCCAGCCGGTGGAACACGCCGCGGTCGACCACACAGGCCGCACGGCGGCCGAACACCGCCGCCTCGCGGCCGAGCGCGGCAAGCGCCCCCGGCCCCTGCACATAGCGGCCGGGAAAGCGCATGCCCTGAAGACGGGTTTTACCAGCAGACATAGCCACCATCCGCAAGCACGATCGAACCGGTCATGAGGCTGGCCGCATCGCTGGCCAGAAACAGGATGACGGAGGCCACCTCGTCGGTGCGGCCCAGCCGATTCATCGGCGTGCCGCCCACCCAGTGGCGATACATCTCCGCATCCTGATAGACGTAGGCGTTCATCTCGGTGTCAATATAGGTCGGCGCCACGGAATTGACGCGCACGCCGCGGCCACCCCACTCGGCGGCGAGCGAACGGGTCAGGTGGTGCACGCCCGCCTTGGAGGCGTTGTAGTTGGCCTGCTCCTGCGGACGGTTGACGATGAAACCGGACATCGAACCGACGTTGACGATGGCCCCGCCGCCGGCTTCCAGCATGCGCCGGCCGAACGCCCGGCAGCACCAGAACACGCCGTTGAGATTGACGTCGATGACGCGCAGCCACACATCGTCCGCCATGGTCTCGGCCGGATGATTGGAGATGGCGATGCCGGCGTTGTTGACGAGAACGTCCACCCGGCCGTGACGCGCGGCGATCGCCTCCGCCACCCGCTCCACCGCGGCAACGTCGGTCACGTCCAGCGTCTCGGCCTCGGCGCGGCAGCCGCGGGCGGCCAGCGTGGCGACCGCGCCCTCCGCAAGGGCGGGATCGCGGTCGGTGATGACGACGAGCGCACCGGCCTCGGCCAGCGCTTCCGCCGCCGCCAGCCCGATGCCGCGGCCGGCACCGGTGATGACCGCCACCTTGCCGGACAAAGAGAATTTTTCCATATACATAGGATTAATAATCCTTCGGATGAACGCCGCCCGCCGGCGGGCCGCAGGGCGGCCGGCATCGGGATGCGGCAAGGCGGAACGGCTGGGGGCGCGGGCTTCGTCAGTCCGCTGCGGCCATCGTGTCGGCCGGCGTGGCGGCCAGAATGGCAGCGGTGCGGGCGGCAAGGCGGTCGAGATCGTCGTAGAGTGCCTGCGAACGGGCATAGAGCCGGTCGAACACCGGCTGGGTTTCGGCATAGATGTCGGCCCAGCGCGGATCGGGCGCCACCTCGCCCTTAAAGCGCACGAAGGCGCCGGCGGCATCCTCGACGCGCGAGAACCGGCCGGTGGCGGTGGCTGCCAGTGCGGCACAGCCGATGACGCCGCATTCGGCCTCCGCCGGCACCACCACCGGAATGCCGTAGGCGCTGGCCTTGATCTTCAGCCACAACTGCGTGCGCGCGCCGCCGCCGGAAGCGATCACCCGCTCCACGGCCTGCCCGGAATTCGCCTCCAGAATGCGGATGTGGCGGGCGACGCCGAAGGCCACGCCCTCCATCACCGCGCGCTGCAGGTGCTCCATGCCATGGCCGGCCGCCAGCCCGAAGAACTGGGCGCGGGCGTTGCGATGCGCGCCGAAGCGCTCGCCGGTGAGATAGGGCATGAAGATCAGCCCGCCCGCCCCCGCCGGGGCCTCCGCGGCGCGGGCCACGATGTCCTCATAACCACCCCGGCCGTCCAGCAGCGCGCGGCGCGCCCAGCGCATGGCATCGCCGCCGGTTTCCAGCAGCATGAACGGCCCCCAGTTGCCCTCCACGGTGGCGACGTTGGAGATCTCCGGGTCGAGCAGCGCCTGACCGGTGATGAGGGTGATGATGCACGACGTGCCGGTCACATCGGAGGCAAGCCCCGGCCGGCAGACACCGGAGCCGAGCAGTGCCATGGGATAATCGGCCCCGCCCACCAGAACCGGCGTGCCGGCGGCAAGCCCGGTGGCAAGGGCCGCCGCCGCGCTGACCCCGCCCAGCACCGCCTGCGGCGGGCGGATCGGCGGCATCATCGCCGGGTTCAGCCCGAGCCGGGCGATCATGGCCTGCGACCAGTCGCCGGTCTGCGGGTTCATGAGGAAGTTGCACGACGCCTCGGTCGGATCGGTGGCGATCTCGCCGGTAAGGCAAAAGTTGATGTAGTCCTTGGGCGCCAGCACCGCGGCGGCGCGGGCATAGGCATCCGGCTCGGTGTTGCGGATCCATTGCAGCTTGAACGCGGCCCACGCCGGGGTCGGCGGATTGCCGCTTTCCGCCAGATAGCTTTCCGGGGCGTTGGCCGCCTCGAAGGCGGCCACTTCGGCCACCGTGCGCTTGTCGTTCCACAACGGCACGGTTTCGCGCGTCAGGCGGCCGGCATCGTCGATCAGCACGGTGCCGTGCATCTGGCCACAGGCGCAGATGGCGGCAATGCGGTCGCGGGCATCGGGATGGCGGTCGAGCAGGGCACGCACCGAGCCGGCAACGCCGTCCCACCAGTCGGCCGGGCGCTGCTCCGACCAGCCGAAGCGCGGCACGATCTGATCATATTCGCGTCCGGCGATATCGACGATCCGGCCATCGCGATCCACCAGTGCGGCGCGGGCCGAGCCCGTGCCGACATCGATGGAAAGCGTGAGGGCGGAAGAAGCAGCGCTGACCATGGCAGGCTCCGCGACAGGGACGTTTCTCAGCGGCGCAGCCAGGCCGTGCCGTTCTGCAGCAGCATGGCGATCACGATGATGACGCCCATGAACACCTGCTGATGATAGCCGGGCACGTTGGCGAGGTTCATGATATTACCGATCACGCCCAGCACCAGCACGCCGAGAAAGGTGTTGAACACGCCGCCGCGACCGCCCATCAGGCTCGCGCCGCCGATCACCACCGCCGCGATCACATCCAGTTCCGCGCCGACCCCGACCGTTGCCGAGCCCACGCCCGAGCGCGAGGTGGAGATGATGCCGGCCACCGCGGCGAGCGCGCCGGAGATGATGTAGACCGCCATCACATAGCGCGGCACGGCGATGCCGGAAAGCCGCACGGCCTCCTCGTTGGAACCGATGGCCTTCACCAGACGACCGAACCGGGTGAAGCCCAGAACGATGCCGGCGATGCCGAAGATGACCAGCATGAGGATGACCGGCATCGGCACGCCGAACACATAGCCGGCGCCGAAGGCGGTGAGCACGGAGCCCGCATCGCCCACCATCTGCGGCTGTCCCTTGGAGATGATCAGGGCCAGACCGCGGGCCATCGTCATCATCGCCAGTGTCATGACGAACGCCTGCAGGCGCACATAGGCAACGAGAAAGCCGGTAACGGCACCGCAGGCGGCCCCCGCCAGCACCACCAGCGGCAGCGCGGCGCCCGGCGCCCACCGGGCGATGAACAGCGCCGAAAGCACGCTGCCGAGCGCGGCGACCGAGCCGACCGAAAGGTCGATGCCGCGCGTCAGAATGACGAACAGCATACCGACCGCCATGATGCCGGTGCCGGAGACCTGTCGCAGCACGTTCATGATGTTGCGTTCGGTCAGGAAGGCGGGCGACTGCCAGCTTGCCACCACCACGAGCAGCACGAAGATGAAGAAGGTGCCGTAGCGGCGGAAAGCCTCGGTCAGACTGATCCGGGGCTTGGGGCTCGTGGCATCCGCTGAAACAGCGCTCATGGGTTCACCTTAAAGTGTTGACACCTGCAAGGCCGATTGCGGGCGGCAGCCGCCCGCCTCAGGCCGCCGCCGGAGCGCCGGCAAGGGTGCGGGACGTCGTGCGGGAAATCGCCACCGACAGCAGGTTTTCCTCGCTGAAGGCATCCGGCATCAGTTCGCCGCGGATCTCGCCCTCGCCCATCACCAGAACCCGGTCGCACAGGCCGAACAGTTCCTGATGTTCCGACGAGATGACGATGACCGCACAGCCCTTGTCGGCCAGTTCCTCGATCAGGGCATAGATCTCGGCCTTGGCCCCGACATCGACGCCGCGCGTCGGCTCGTCGAGAATGATGACGCGGCCGCCGGCGTGGAACCATTTGGCCAGCACGACCTTCTGCTGGTTGCCGCCGGAAAGGCTGGAAACCGGCGCATCGATGCTGGCAGCCTTGAGGCGCAGGGCCTTTGCAAGGCCGGTTACCGTCGCCCGCTCGGCCGCCCGGCGGATGAAGCCGAAGCGGTTGGTGACCGCGCCCATGCCCGCCATGGTGGCGTTGACGCGGATCGGCAGGTCGAGAATGACGCCCTGCCCCTTGCGGTCCTCCGGCACGAGGCCGATGCCGGCGGCCACCGCATCGCCCGGCTTGTGGACGGAAAGCGGCTTGCCGTCGAGATAGATGTGGCCGCTGTCGCGGGCATCGGCGCCGAAGATCAGGCGCGCGACCTCGGTGCGGCCGGAGCCGACCAGTCCGCCGAGGCCGACGACCTCGCCGGCCCGCACCGAAAAGCTGACATCGCGCACCCGGCGGCCGGCGTTCAGCTTCTCCACGCGCAGCACCTCGGCGCCGGTCTTGCGGCCGGCGCGCGAGGCAAACAGCGCATTGACGGGGCGGCCGACCATGAGGCGGATGACGCCGTCCATGTCGCACTGCGCGGGCGTGACGACATCCACCACCTGCCCGTCCTTCATCACCGTCATGCGATCGGCGATGCGAAACACCTCCTCAAGGCGGTGGGAGATGTAGACCACGCCGACGCCATGGCGGCGCAGATCGGTGATGATGTCCAGCAGCCGGTCGGCATCGCGCGCCGCCAGAACCGCGGTCGGCTCGTCGAACACGATCACCCGCGCCTCGCGCGACAGCGCCTTGGCGATTTCCACCACCTGCTGATGGGCCACCGAAAGCTCGCCCACCAGCACGCCGGGATTAATATCGAAGCCGAGGCGCCGGATCAGGTCGCGGGCCCGGGCCTTCAGCGTCCGCCACGAGATGCCGGCGGGCAGATCTTTCAGGAAGATATTCTCCGCAACCGACAGATCCGGGGCCAGCGCCATTTCCTGATGGATGATGGTGATGCCGCGGGCAATGGCATCGCGCGGGCCGTGGAACAGCACCGGCTCGCCGCCAACCCGCACTTCGCCGGAGGTCGGCTGGAACTCACCGCCCAGAACGCGCATCAGGGTCGATTTTCCGGCGCCGTTCTCGCCGAGCAGGGCATGCACCTCGCCCGGCATCACCGTCAGGTCAGCCCCCCGCAGCGCATGGACGCCGCCGAAGGACTTGGTGATGGCGCTCAGTTCGACCAGTGCCGTCATGGTTCTCCACTCCGCCGGAGGGTTGGGCAGATCGGGCCGGCAGCCGCCGCGACAGGCCGGCAGCCGGGGAGGGAAACAGACCCGGTTGCCGGCCCGTCGCGCCGACGCGGTATGCGTC